>JBDSUN010000001.1:0-17074 GCA_039927735.1 Acidimicrobiales bacterium
GCGGCCGGAGCTGCCCACCCCGCGCTACCCGGACCTACCGGTCGTCGCCCACCGGCAGGTGCTGCTCGATGCCATTCGGGACCATCAGGTCGTGGTGGTGGCGGGGGAGACAGGGTCGGGCAAGAGCACCCAGCTCCCCAAGCTCTGCCTCGAGCTCGGCCTCGGGCGGGGTGGCCTGATCGGCCACACCCAGCCCCGCCGGCTGGCGGCTCGAGCCATCTCCGAGCGCATCGCAGAGGAGCTCGACACCGAGATCGGCCAGGCTGTCGGCTACTCCGTCCGCTTCAACGACCGAGTCGGGCTCGGCACCTACATCAAGGTGATGACCGACGGCATCCTGCTGGCCGAGATCCAGCGCGACCGGATGCTCAGGGCCTACGACGTGCTGATCATCGACGAGGCGCACGAGCGCAGCCTCAACATCGACTTCCTCCTCGGCTACCTGCGCCAGCTCCTGCCGAAGCGCCCGGACCTCAAGGTCATCATCACCTCGGCGACCATCGACACCGAGCGGTTCTCGGCCCACTTCGGCGATGCGCCGGTGGTCGAGGTGTCCGGACGATCCTTCCCCGTCGACGTGCGCTACCGCCCCATCGGCGACGACGAGGACGACGACCGGGACCAGACGCAGGCGATCTGCGATGCGGTCCAGGAGCTCATGCGGGTCGGCCCGGGCGACATCCTCGTCTTCCTCTCCGGCGAGCGGGAGATCCGCGACACCGCCGACGCGCTGGCTCGCCTCGACCTGAGGGGGACAGAGCTTCTGCCGCTCTACGCCCGCCTGTCGGCGTCGGAGCAGCACCGGGTGTTCGCCCCCCACAGGAGCCGCCGGGTGGTGCTGGCCACCAACGTGGCCGAGACGTCCCTCACGGTGCCCGGCATCATCGGCGTGGTGGACCCTGGCACGGCCCGCATCTCCCGCTACAACCGGCGCACCAAGGTGCAGCGCCTTCCGATCGAGGCCATCTCCCAGGCCTCGGCGCAGCAACGGGCGGGGCGCTGCGGCCGCGTGGCGCCGGGCACCTGCATCCGCCTCTACTCGGAGGAGGACTTCGACGGTCGCCCGGCGTTCACCGAGCCGGAGATCCTGCGCACCAACTTGGCCTCGGTCATCCTCCAGATGGCGGCGCTCGGCCTCGGCGACATGGCCGCCTTCCCGTTCGTGGAGCCACCTGACGCCCGCAGCATCAAGGACGGCATCCTCCTGCTCGAGGAGCTCGGCGCCCTCGATCGCGGCGGCTCCCACGACCACGTCCGCCTCACCGAGATCGGTCGTCGCCTGGCCCGCATCCCGGCCGATCCCCGCCTGGCCCGCATGGTGCTGGAGGCCGATCGGCACGGGGTCGTCGCCGAGGTGCTGGTCCTCGCCGCCGCCCTGTCCATCCAGGATCCTCGTGAACGGCCGACGGGGTCGGACCAGCAGGCGGCGCTGGATCAGCATCGCCGGTTCGCCGACCCGGAGTCCGACTTCCTCAGCTACCTGAACCTCTGGCGCTATCTGCGCGAGCAGCAGAAGACGCGAGGGTCGAGCCAGTTCCGCAGGATGTGCAAGGCCGAGCACCTTCACCACCTGCGCATCCGGGAGTGGCAGGACGTGCACAGCCAGCTCCGACAGGTGGCGCGGGGGATCGGCCTCGAGGTGCGTCCTCTGGCTGACGAGCCCGATCGAGACGGCCTCCATCGAGCGCTGCTGTCGGGCCTGCTGTCGCACATCGGCATGCTCGACCCCGACGGCAACGAGTACCGAGGTGCGCGAGAGGCGCGGTTCGTCATCGCCCCCGGCTCGGCGTTGGGCAAGCGCCGCCCGAAGTGGGTCATGGCGGCGGAGCTCGTCGAGACCAACCGGCTGCGGGCCCGCACGGTGGCCCAGATCTCGCCCGATCGCATCGAGCAGACCGCCGCCCACCTCGTCACTCGGAGTCATGGCGAGCCGTGGTGGGAGGAGGAGCGCGGCGCGGCCATGACCGTGGAGCGGGTGAGCCTCTACGGCCTCCCCATCGTGAGCGGTCGCCGGGTGCAGCTCGATCGCGTCGACCGAGGCGAAGCGCGCGCAATGTTCCTCCGGCATGCCCTGGTCGACGGCGACTGGGACGGTCAGCACGCCTTCGTGCAGGCCAACAAGGAGCGGGTGGCCGACGTCGTCGCCCTCGAGGAGCGGGTGCGGCGCGACCTCCTGGTGGACGACGACACCCTGGTGGCCTTCTTCGATGCGCGGGTGCCGGCCGAGGTCACCACCGCCCGTCGCTTCGACACGTGGTGGAAGGGCGAGCAGCGGGCTCGTCCCGAGCTGCTCACCTACAACCTGGTGGACCTGACTGAGCCGGGTGCAGCGTCGCTCGACCTGGCCGGCTTCCCCGATGTCTGGCCCCTCGGCGCCGCCCGCCTGCCCCTCACCTACGTCGCCGATCCGGCCTCCGACCTCGACGGCGTCGTGGTCGACGTGCCGCTCACCCTCCTCGACCGGGTCGGGGAGGCTGGGCTCGACTGGCAGGTACCTGGCCGACGGCTCGAGCTGGTCACGGCGTTGATCCGCTCCCTGCCCAAGGAGCTTCGCCGCCACCACACGCCGGCCCAAGACGTGGCCCAGGGGGTGCTGGAGCAAATCGGCCCCGAGGACGGCCGACTGCTCGACGCGCTGGCCCAGGCCCTCTCGCAGCGAGCCGGGATCGCCCTGGCGCCGCACCACCTCGATCTGACCTCGGTTCCGGACACCCTCCGAGTGACCTACCGAGCCGTCGACGCCGCCGCGCGGCCGCTGGCGTGGAGTCGGGACCTCCCCGCCCTGCGGCGGCGACTGGCGGAGCGGGTGCGGGAGGCGCTGGCCGCGGCCGCCCCCATCGACGAGGTCACCGGTGCCCGGTCTTGGGTGTTCGGCACGGTCCCTGCCACCGTGACCGTGGCCCACGCCGGCCAGGACGTGACCGGTCACCCGGCGTTGGTCGACGAGGGCGACACCGTGGCCCTCCGGGTGCTGCCCTCCGAAGCCGAGCAGCGCACGGCGATGTGGGGAGGCACACGGCGTCTGCTCCTCCTCCAGCTCGGCTCGCCGCTGCGCACCCTCGACAAGGCCCTGCCCAACGCCACCAAGCTGGCCCTGGCCGCATCACCTCGAGTGAGCGCTGCCGAGGCCTACCGGGAGTGCGCGGCGGCTGCCATCGACCAGCTCCTCGTCGAGCAGGGCGGACCGGTGTGGGACGCCGACACCTTCCGCTCCCTGCTGGCCCGGGTGCGAGCCGGGTTCGTTGCGGCGGCCAGCGCCTGCGCCGGCCTCGTCGGCGAAATCCTGGTCGGCGCCGATGCCGTGGAGGCTCGCCTGTCCACGATGCTGACGGCGGCCCACGACGACACCGTGCTCGACGTGCAGGCCCACCTCGCCCGCCTCCTGCACCGGGGCTGGATCAGCAGCACCGCCTACGACCGCCTCCCGGACCTGGCCCGCTACGTGCGGGCCCTCCAGCACCGAGTGGACAAGGCCCGCACCGAGCCGGGCCGGGACCGCCGGCACCTCCCCGGCCTACAGGCCCTGGAGCAGGAGTACCGATCGGCGGCGCGTCGCGATCTCGACGGCCGGGTGCGGGCCATGCTCGAGGAGCTGCGGGTGAGCACCTTCGCCCAATCGGTCGGCGCCAAGGGCGGCGTCAGCGAACCCAAGGTCCGAGCCGCCATCGCCCGCCTGAGCTAGGTCTCGCTCTAGTGTCTGCGTCCGCCGGCTCGATGTCCGAGCGGGCCACCATGGGGGCAGCGTGCACGAAGCATCGTGGGTCCGGTCGATCTACCTCTACGTGATGTGCGCAGTGAGCATCGCGCTGATCGGCATCGGGGCCGTCGGCTCGGTCGTCGGTCTCGTGCACACCGTCGCTCCTGACCTCGGCCACCGCGACACCTTGGACCGCGTCGGCATCGGCCTGGCCAACATCGCCACCAGCGTCGTCGATCTGGTCGGCGAGACCCAGGGTGGCAACCCCGAGGCGTTCTGCCGCGATGTCACTGAGAGCCAGGACGAGTTCGACGCCTGCGTGGAAGAGGAGCAGTCCTTCGGCGGTGGCGACGAGATGACCGCCATCCAGGACGGAATCGGCGAGGTCAAGGACGAGCTGCGCACCCAGATCCGCAACAGCAGCGTGGATCAGATGATCAAGGGCATCCTGCTGGTGGGGGTCGGTCTCCTGCTCTTCCGCATCCACAGCTCGCGCACCGAGCTCTTCGCCGACGGCCTCATGCCGAGGCGCGGGTCGCCAGCGGCCGGCGCCGCTCCCCCCACTCCGATGGCCCGCGAGATCCCGACCGACCCGCTGCCGCCGCCCCCTGGCGCCCCCCTTCCCTAGCCCCTGCGCGGCGGGCCGCCCGAGGTGTGCCGGGTGCCCGTCGGGTCGACGGCCCAGGCCGCCGGCGCGTCCCAGCGGTCGTCGTAGATCAGCTCGGACAGGGGTCGTCTCCGGACCGGGCCGTGGCGGCCGGCGGGCCGGCCCAGCGGGATGGTGGCGGCGATGGCCACCTCGTCGGGGATCCCGAGGAGGTTGCGCAGCTCGTGTTCCACTGAGGCGTGCCACGTGGTCATCACGCCGCCGTAGCCGAGCGCTCGCGCCGCCAGCAGCAGGTTCTGGCAGGCCGGGTAGACGCTGGCACCTTCAGAGGGGTGGGGGTCGCGGTAGCGGATGAGACAGGGGAGGATGACGACCGGCGTCGACTCGAAGTGGTCGACGAAGTGCTGCATCGTCCGCCCCATCCGGGCCTTCGGAGAGGTGTCGTCGGTGCCGGACCCGGCCTCGTACCCGTCCGCGCCCCGCTTGGCCGCCCACATCTCCCGGAACGACCGGCCCAGCAGCGCCTTGGCCTCGAAGGCGGTCGGTCCGTCCCGCAACACGACGAAGCGGAACGGCTGGCGGTTCGACCCCGACGGTGCCCGGGTGGCGTGCCAGAGGATGGACGCCAGGTCGTCGTCGGGGATCGGCTCGTCGGTGTAGCGCCGGATGGCCCGTGTCGTAGCCATCCCCTCGAGCAGGGAGATCGGGTCATCGGTCACCCCGTCAAGGTAGGTCCGGGTCAGGTGGATGCCGGGACGGGACCGTCGCGGACGCCTGAGGTGGCGTCGGCGATGGCGTCGAGGTTGGCCTCGTCGGTGATCGGGAGCTCACGGTCGCGCCGTACCGTGGTGAGGCCGTAGGTGGCGGCGGCGAGGGTGGCGATGGCACCGATGGCCAGGCCGTAGCGGGCGCCGAAGCGTTCGCAGACCACGCCGATGATGGGGCCGCCGATGGGGGTGCTGCCGAGGAAGACCATGGCCTGGAGGGCGAGGACGCGGCCCCGCATCATGGGGTCGGCGCGGAGCTGCACGATGGCGGTGGAGGCGGTCATGAAGGAGATGCTGGTGAAGCCCATGACGGCACCGATGGCGAAGGCGATGGGCTGGTTCGGCGCGACGGCGAGAGCCAGCATCGAGGCGCCGAAGCCGGCCGAGGCGAGGCTGACCGTGTGCACGGAGATGCTGGTGCGGCGCGCCGCGCGGAGCGCCCCGATGAGCGACCCGACGCTGACCACCGACATCAGGAGGGAGAAGGTGATGTCCTGACCGCCGAGGTCGCGCACGGCGAACAGCGGCAGCACCGTCTGGAAGTTGAAGGCGAGGGTGCCGATGATCGCCATCATGATGAGCGGCACCCGGAGCTCGGCGATGCTCCAGGCATAGGCCAGCCCGGCCCGCACCTGGCCCTTGCCGCGCGGGGCCACCGGAGCCGGTCGCACCTTGGACGGATCGATCATCGAGAGGCAGACGAGCACGGCGATGTAGCTGAGCCCATCGGCCAGGAAGGCCCATCCGAACCCGAAGGTGGCCACCAGGAAGCCGCCCAGCGCCGGGCCGACGATTCTGGACCCCGTCATCATGGCGCTGTTGAGGCTGACGGCGTTGGTGATCTGGGCCTCAGGGACCATCTCCACCACGTAGGACCGGCGGGCGGGGTTGTCGAAGGCGGTGGCCATGCCCCCGAAGGCGGCGATCACGTAGATGGCCCACACCGGCGGGTTGTCCTGGAAGGCGAGGGCGGCCAGGGCGAAGGACTGCACCATGGCGAATGACTGCACGACCAGCAGCAGCTTGCGCTTGTCGGAGCGGTCGGCCACCAGCCCGGCGAAGGCGCCGAAGAGCAGCACGGGGCCGAACTGGGCGGCGGCCAGCAGGCCGAGGGCGACGCCGCTGTCGGTGAGGGCGAGCACGAGCAGCGTCTGGGCGATCAGCGTGCTCCAGTTGCCGATCTGAGAGATGGACTGACCGACGAAGAACAGGCGGAAGTTGCGCGTGCGAAGCGACTTGAAGGTCTCGTTGGAGGCGAGACGGAAGCGGGTCATCGCTCGTCCTGCTCGCACAGGTGGTCGAGCACGTCCAGTGCTTCAGCGAGCCTGGCCTGCTCGTCGCTGGGCAGCCGACTGACCTGGGTGGTGAGCCACGCCGTCTTGCGGCGGCGGCTCTCGGCCACGAGCGCGTCGCCGGCCTTGGTGGTGGTGACCCGACTGACGCGACCGTCGGCCGGGTCGGCGCTGCGCACCACCAGGACTTCGGACTCGAGGAAGGCCACCACCTTGGTGATGGTGGGCGGTGCGACGCGCTCGTGCTCCGCCAGCTCGCCCAGGGTGAGCGGGCCGTGGTTGTGGACAGCCGCGAGGGCCGAGCCCTGACTGGGGGAGAGGCCCGAGCCGGCCTCCTTGCGCAGTCGCCGGGCCAGCCGGGTGGCGCTGAGCCGCAGGCGAGCCGCGATCTCGGCATCGGTGAGCGCAACGGTCTTCGGCACGACGTCTACGCTATCGGATAGTTAGCCGAACTAACCAACTGGATCTAGGAAACGGATATCGGAAGGGCGTTATCGGGCCACGAAGTACTTGGCTTGGGGGTGGTGGCAGATCAGGGCGCTGGTGGTCTGCTCGGGCTGGTACTGGAAGCCGGTGTCCTCGGAGCACTCGAGGCCGAGGCGGCCGCCGTCGAGCAGGTCGAGGATCGTGACGTTGTCCTCGAGGTCGGGGCAGGCCGGGTAGCCGCTGGAGTAGCGGCCCCCGCGGTACTTCTGACGGAAGAGGCCGGCCAGGGCGGGACCGTCCTCGTCGACGAAGCCCCATTCCGTGCGGATGCGCTTGTGCCAGAGCTAGGCCAAGGCCTCGGCCATCTCCACGCCGAGGCCGTGGAGGGTGAGGTACTCCTGGTAGCGATCGTCGGCGAAGAGCTTGGCGGTGGCCTCCGAAACCGCCGGACCCATCGTCACGATGTGGAAGGCGGCGTAGTCGACCTCGTCGCCGGCCGCGGGTCGGAAGAAGTCGGCGATGCACAGGAACTGGTCCTTGCGCTGGCGGGGGAAGTGGAAGCGAGCCCGTTCGGCGGTGCGCTCCTCGTCGGTCCAGATGACGAGGTCGTCGCCGTCGCCGTTGGCCGGGAAGTACCCGTAGACGAGCTGCGGCACGAGGATGCCGTTCGCCTTGGCCTTGGCCAGCTCCTCCCGCAGGGTGGGGCGCAGGCGGGCCTTGAACTCGTCATCGTTCTCGCCCTTCTCGGGCCGGTACTGCCACTGGTTGCGGAACAGCGCCGTCTCGTTGATGAAGGCGGCGATGTCGTCGATCGGGATGCCCTTCACCACCTCGGTGCCGAGGAAGGGGGGCTGGAAGACATGGTTGTCGGTGGCCACGTCGGGGGAGCGAGACGGCAGGTCGACGGGCTCGGCTTCCTCGCCGCCGGGCTTGGCGAAGCGGCCCTTGAGCTGGATGGTCGACTCGATCGGCACGCGGCCCCAGTCGGGGTCGTCGGCTTGGTCGCCCCGCTTGGTGGCGCCGATGCGGTCCATGACGTGGAGGCCCTCGAAGGCGTCCTTGCCGTAGAAGAGGCGGCCCTCGTAGACCTCCCGCAGGTCGCGCTCGACGTAGACGCGGGTGAGGGCAGCCCCGCCGAGCAGCACCGGGATCTCGGCCAGGCCGCGGGAGTTCAGCTCCTCGAGGTTCTCGCGCATGATGAGGGTGCTCTTCACCAGCAGCCCGCTCATGCCGATGGCGTCGGCCTTCACCTCGACGGCCTTGTCGAGCATCTCGCCCACGTTCACCTTGATGCCGAGGTTGTGCACCTCGTAGCCGTTGTTGGTGAGGATGATGTCGACGAGGTTCTTACCGATGTCGTGGACGTCGCCCTTGACGGTGGCCAGCACGATGCGACCCTTGGTGGAGGAGCCGTCGACCTTGTCCATCATCGGCTCGAGGTAGGCGACGGCCGCCTTCATGGTCTCGGCCGACTGCAGCACGAACGGCAGCTGCATCTCCCCCTTGCCAAAGAGGTCACCGACGACCTTCATCCCCTCGAGGAGGACGTCGTTGATGATGGCGAGCGGGGTGTGGCCCTTGGTGAGGGCGACGTCGAGGTCGGCGGTGAGGCCGTCGCGGTCGCCGTCGATGATGCGGGTGGAGAGGACCTGCTCGATCGGCCAGTCGGAGCGGTCCTCCTTCTCGACGACGCCGGCCTTCACGCCCTCGAACATCGTGAGCAGCACCTGGAGCGGGTCGTAGTCGTCGGTGCGGCGGTCGTAGATGACGTCGAGGCAGACCTGCTTCTGCTCGTCGGGGATGCGGGCCAGCGGGGTGATGCGGGCGGCATGGACGATGGCCGAGTCGAGTCCGGCCTGGGCCGCCTCGTGCAGGTACACCGAGTTGAGGACGTGGCGGGCGGCCGGGTTGAGGCCGAAGGAGATGTTGGACAGGCCGAGCGTGGTGTGGACGCCGGGCAGGTGCTCCTTGATCAGGCGGATGCCCTCGAGGGTGGCGGCCCCGTCGCCGCGACTCTCCTCCATGCCGGTGCCCAGGGTGAGCGCAAGGGGGTCGAAGAAGAGGTCGCCCGGCTCCAAGCCGTAGCGGTCGACGGCGATGTCGTGGATGGCCTTGGCCGCCTTCAGCTTCCACTCGGGCGTGCGGGCCTGGCCCTGCTCGTCGATGCAGGTGCACACGACGGCGGCGCCGTACTCCCGGGCCAGGCTGAGGAAGCGGTCGAGGCGCGTGCCGGGAGCGTCGCCGTCCTCGAGGTTGACCGAGTTCAGAATGGCCCGGCCACCGATCCACTGCAGGGCCGTCTCGATGACCGGCGGCTCGGTGGAGTCGATCATGAGGGGGACGGTGGCCTGGGTGGCGAAGCGGGAGGCGATCTCGTCCATGTCGGCGGTGCCGTCCCGGCCGACGTAGTCGACGCACACGTCGATGACGTGGGCGCCCTCCTTCTCCTGCTCGCGGGCCATGGCCACGCACTGGTCCCAGTCGCCCTCGAGCATCGCTTCCCGGAACTTCTTGGAGCCGTTGGCGTTGGTGCGCTCGCCGATGGACAGGTAGGTGAGCTGCTGCTCGAACGGCGTGAAGCTGTAGATCGAGGTGGCGCCGGCCTCGTGCTCGACCTGACGGGGGGCGGGCTCGAGGTCCTTGACGGCGTCGACCACAGCCTTGATGTGATCGAGGGTGGTGCCGCAGCAGCCACCGACCACCTGCACGCCGAACTCCGTCACGAACCGCTTCTGGTAGTCGGCCAGCTGCTGGGGCGTGAGGTCGTAGTGCATCTTGCCGTCCACCACCGACGGCATGCCGGCGTTGGGTAGGCACGAGATGGGGACGCGGGAGTGCTGACCGAGGTAGCGGAGGTGCTCGCTCATCTCGGCCGGGCCGGTGGCGCAGTTGATGCCGATCACGGCGGGGCGCATGGCGTCGAGAGCCGCCAGGGCGGCCCCGATCTCGGTGCCCGGCAGCATGGTGCCGGTGACCTCCATGGTCACCTGCACCTGGATCGGGACCTCGCGCCCGCCGGTCGCCATGGCCCGCCGGCACCCGATCATGGCGGCTTTGGCGCCCAGGAGGTCGAACTGGGTCTCGACGAGGAAGGCATCCACGCCGCCTTCGAGGAGGGCGGCCGCCTGTTCCTCGTAGGCGTCGCGAAGCGCGGCGAAGCGGATCTGGCCGAGGGAGGCGAACTTGGTGCCCGGCCCGATCGAGCCGGCCACCAGGCCGCCGTGGCCATCGGCCACCTCCCGGGCGATGCGGGCGGCGGCCAGGTTCAGCTCATGCGTGCGCCCGGCGATGTCGTACTCGTTGAGAGGTACCGCAAAGGACCCGAAGCTGGCCGTCTCCACGACGTCGACGCCGATCTTGAAGAACTCGTCGTGCATGGTGGCGATGACGTCGGGCCGGGTGACCACCAGGATCTCGTTGCACCCTTCGAGGGCCTCACCGCCGAAGTCGTCCGGGCCGAGGCCCAAGGTCTGCACGTAGGTGCCGAAGGCGCCGTCGTAGACGACCACCTTCTCCTTGATCAGATCCAGGTACCGACTCTCACCCATGGTCGGACAAGGCTACCGGCGCGCCCTCGCGAGGCCCGCACTAGAACAGCCCAATGCTCGAGATCCGCTCGCCGTTGCAGGGGACCATCGTGCGGGTGGCCGCAGTGGGGGACCTGGTGCCGGCGGGAGTGGAGGTCGCCGTCGTCGAGTCGATGAAGATGGAGCACGCCATCGAGGCGCCCGTGGCGTCCACCGTGATCGAGCTCCCCGTCGCCGAGGGCGACCTCGTGCAGGTCGGAGACGTGCTGGCCGTCCTCGACCCGGCTGGTGCCGCGAGCACCGCATCGGCGGCCCCCGTCGTGGTCAACGATGCCGAGCGCGCCGACCTCGCCGAGGTGCGGGCCCGGCACGCGGTCGGGCTGGACGCCGCCCGACCCGATGCGGTGGCTCGGCGCCGGCGCACCGGCCAGCGGACCGCGCGCGAGAACGTGGCCGACCTCCTCGATGACGAAAGCTTCGTCGAGTACGGACCGATGGTCATCGCCGCCCAGCGGCGTCGCCGAGATCTGCAGGACCTGATCGAGCGCACCCCCGCCGATGGGCTGGTGGGCGGCCTCGGCACCGTCGGGGGGCATCCGGTGGTGGTGTCCTCCTACGACTACACGGTCCTGGCCGGAACCCAGGGCCTGCAGAACCATCGCAAGAAGGACCGTCTCTTCGAGCTGGCCGAGCAGCAGCTACTCCCCGTCGTCCTCTTCGCAGAGGGTGGGGGAGGGCGCCCCGGCGACACGGACGGCGCCGGCGTGTCCGGGCTCGACTGCCTGGCCTTCAACCTGTTCGGGCGCCTGTCGGGACTGGTGCCGCTGATCGGCATCACCAGCGGCCGCTGCTTCGCCGGCAACGCCGCCCTGCTCGGCTGCTGCGACGTGGTCATCGCCACCCAGGGCTCGAACATCGGCATGGGCGGTCCGGCCATGGTCGAAGGCGGCGGGCTGGGCGTGTTCCCGCCGGAGGCCATCGGCCCGATGGAGGTGCAGGTGCCCAACGGCGTCGTGGACGTGGTGGCGGTGGACGAGGCGGCGGCCGTGGAGGCAGCCCGCCAGTACCTGTCCTACTTCCAGGGGCGGCGGGCGGACTGGACGGCCCCCGACCCCGAGGCCAGCCGGCGCGTCGTGCCGGAGAACCGCCTGACGGTCTACGACCTGCGGGCCGCCATCGACGCGGTGGCCGACGAGGGGTCGGTGCTGGAGCTCCGGGCGGCCTTCGGGCTCGGGATGGTGACCACGCTCATCCGAGTCGAGGGCCGTCCGATGGGGGTGATCGCCAACAACCCCATGCACCTGGCCGGCGCCATCGATGCCGACGGCGCCGACAAGGCCGCCCGGTTCATGCAGCTCTGCGACGCCTTCGACCTGCCGCTGGTCTTCCTGTGCGACACCCCCGGGATCATGGTGGGCCCCGAGGCGGAGCAGACGGCGCTGGTGCGCCACGTCAGCCGCCTGTTCGTCACGGGCGCCAACCTCAGCATCCCCTTCGGCACCATCATCCTGCGCAAGGGCTACGGGCTGGGGGCGCAGGCCATGGCTGGTGGCAGCTTCAAGGCACCCCTGTTCTGCGTGGCGTGGCCCTCGGGCGAGCTCGGTGGCATGGGTCTCGAAGGGGCTGTCCGGCTCGGCTTCCGCAAGGAGCTCGAGGCCATCGAGGACCCAGCCGAGCGGGAGCGCACGTACCAGGAGATGGTCGAGCGGATGTACACTCACGGCAAGGCTGTCAACGCCGCAAGCCACTTCGAGATCGACGACGTCATCGACCCGGCCGACTCCCGCCGCTGGATCAGCACCGCCTTCGCCGCCGCTCCTGCGCCGATGGTGCGACCCGGCAAGAAGCGTCCCAACATCGACACGTGGTGACCGCCGGTACTGTCTGGCCCGTGACCAGGCTCTGGACGGGGAAGGGGGACGACGGCACCACCGGCCTCCTCTACGGGGGCCGCACCCCCAAGTCGTCCCCCCGCATCGAAGCCGTCGGCGCTCTCGACGAGGCGCAAGCCACCATGGGGCTGGCCCGGGCCGAGGCGGCGGCCGGCTCCGAGCTCGATGGCATCCTCATCGGCCTCGAGCGCAACCTCTGGGTGCTCATGGCCGAGGTGGCCACCGGCCCCGAGCACCGCTCCAAGCTGGTCGAGGGTCAGACGCGGGTGACCCGCGAGATGGTCCTCGCCGTCGAGCGGACCATCGTGGATCTCGGCGGACGCTTCGAGCTGCCGACCGAGTTCGTGGTGCCTGGTCAGGACCGCACCTCCGCCCTCCTCGACCTCGCCCGCACCGTCGTGCGACGAGCCGAGCGGGCCGCCGCGCCCGTGCTGCCGGAGGGATCGCACGCCCTGCCGTACCTCAACCGCCTCTCGTCGCTGCTGTGGACCCTCGCCCGCTGGGCCGAGGGCGAGCCGCTGCCCACCCGCACCACCCCACCCCGCTGACCCACGGAGGATCGCTTGTCTCTCACCATCGAGCTCGCCCGGACCGCTCCCCTCGATCTGGCGGCGACCGCCGTCGGCGCCGTCGTCGGCCAAGCCGACGGCGGTGACGTGGACTGGGGGTTCCTGGTCGCGCAGGGGTTCGAGGCCAAGAGGGGCGACGTCCGCTCGATGCCAGCGGCTGACGGGGGCACCACCTTCGTGGTCGGCCTCGGGCCGGCCGGCGAGGTGGACGCCCATGTCCTCCGCCATGCCGCCGGGGCCCTGGCTCGAGCGGCCAAGAAGCACGCGTCACTCGCGGTGGACCTGCTCGGCTCGCTCGCCGACGGAACCTCGCCGGCCGCCGGCGCCCAGGCCGTGACCGAGGGTCTGGTGCTGGGTGGCTACCGGTTCTCAGCCTTCAAGTCCGACCCCAAGTCGAGCGAGCTCGCCCGAGTCGTGCTGATCGGCGGTGGGGGCAAGCGCACCGAGGCTGCCATCGCTCGCGGGTTGGCGGTGGCCGAGGCGGCGGCCTGGGCCCGGGACCTGCTGAACGAGCCCGGCGGCTCGCTCACCCCCACCAAGCTGGCCCAGCAGGCGGTGGCGGTGGGCCAGCGGGCCGGGTTCGACGTGACGGTCTGGGACGACAAGGACATCCGGCGGGAGAAGCTCGGCGGCCTGCTCGGCGTCAACCGCGGGTCCACCCAGGCCCCCCGGTTCCTGCGCCTGGAGTACGCCCCCGACAAGGCGCGCGCCACCGTCGCCTTGGTGGGCAAGGGCATCACGTTCGACTCCGGCGGTCTGTCGCTGAAGCCGTCCGACGGGATGATCGGCATGAAGGGCGACATGGGCGGAGCCGCCGCCGTGCTCGGCACGTTCCGGGCCATCGCCGCCCTCGGCGCCAAGGTGCGGGTGATCGGCTTCATCCCGGTGACCGACAACATGCCCGGCCCTGACGCGACCCGCGTGGGCGACGTGCTCACCATCCGCAACGGCACCACCGTCGAGGTGCTCAACACCGATGCCGAGGGTCGGCTGATCCTGGCTGACGGCCTGTCGCTGGCCTCCGAGGAGCAGCCCGACGCCATCGTCGACCTCGCCACCCTCACCGGCGCGTGCATGGTCGCCCTCGGGGATCGGATGGCCGGGCTCATGGGCAACCACCAGGGCTGGCTCGACCAGGTGCAGGCAGCCGCCGACACCGTTGGCGAGCCTGTGTGGCAGCTGCCTCTCCCGTCGTATCTCCGAGGCAAGCTCGACAGTGACCTGGCCGACCTCAAGAACATCACCGACACTCGCTATGGCGGGGCCCTCGCTGCCGGTGTGTTCCTCCAGGAGTTCGTGGCCGACGACATTCCCTGGGCCCATCTCGACATCGCCGGCCCCGCCGACTCCAAGGAGGTGGATGGCGAGCTCGTGAAGGGCGGCACCGGCTTCGGCGTCCGCACCCTCGTCGAGCTCCTCAGCACCTTCGCCAAGCCCAAGCGGGTCGCCTGACTCCCCGCATCGGTGTGGTCGTCGTGCACTACGGCACCGACGACCTCACCATGCGCAGCCTGCGGGCGCTCGTGGAGGACGACGTGTCCCCGCCGACGACCATCGTGGTGGTCGACAACGGACCGGGTGAGCCCCTCGGGCCACGGGTGCGTCGGGAGCTCCCGACGGTGGAGGTCGTGTCCCCCGGAAGGAACCTCGGCTTCGCAGGTGGCTGCAACGCCGGCATCCGCCACCTCGGCCCGGTCGACCACATCGCCCTCGTCAACAGCGATGCCGTGGTGCGCCCCGGGTGGCTGGTGCCGCTGCTGGCCGCCCTGGACGCCGATCCCGGAGTCGGGGCGGCCTGCCCGAAGATCCTCTTCGAAGGGGGCTTCCACGAGGTCGACCTCGACGCCGCGCCTACCTGGGTCCCTGGCCGCGGTGATCATCGCCCGCTCGCCTGGCGCCTCGCTGGCGTGCGGGCCGACGACTGCGACGTGACGGATCGTTGTCTGCTCGTAGAGGGCTTCTGGGAGCCGGAGGTCGACGGCGTCTGGGCCGGGGCTCACGCCAGCGTGCTGGTGCCCGAGAGCGAGCACGGTCGTGTCGCGTTCAGGGTCGGCGCGCCGCCCGGCCGAGCAGTGCAGCTCGTCGTACGAGGTGGCGCGGACAGGCAGGAGGCGTCGGTGGTCGTCGGCGAGGGCACCATCGACGTGAGCGTGTCGGGCCAGGCGCCGTCGGTTTCCGTCATCAACAACGTGGGCAACGAGCGCCAAGCCGATGGCTACGGCATCGACCGCGGCTACCAAGAGGTCGATCGGGGCCAGCACGATGAGGCGGTGGACGTCCCTGCCTGGTGCGGGGGCGCTGTGCTGCTGCGTCGGCACTACCTGGACGACGTCGGACTCTTCGACGAGCGACTGTTCCTCTACTACGAGGACCTCGAGCTGTCGCTTCGGGGAGCGGCGGTGGGTTGGCGGTACCAGCTCTGCCCGACCTCGGTCGTCGAGCACCGCCACGGTGCCAGCAGCCTCGGGGCATCCCGCCGAGCCGAGCGCCTCAAGGAGCGCAACCGACTTCTCGTGCTCTTACGGCACGACGGACCCCGGGCGTTCGCCCAACAGCTCGTTCGCTTCATGCTGATCACTGCGTCCTACGTCCGACGGGACATGGTCGCGCCCGCCCTCACCCCTACGCGACCGCGCACCCACATCGTGCGCACCCGGCTGGCCGCCCTCGCGTCGGCCCTTCGATGGGCACCCGCGATGCTGGCCGGCCGTCGAGCCGATGGCCGCCGGTCGGGGTGCGGTGCGTAGGGGACCGGGACCCACTGTTACCGTCGTCGTGCATGCGGCTGGTGTTCGTCTCGTCCCACTATCCGCCCAACTGGGTGAGTGGGGGGGCGTTGGTTCCGCACCGCATCGCTCGCGAGCTGACTCGCCGGGGCCATGAGGTGCACGTGTTCGCCGGCAGCGTCGACCCAGATCGGATCGACGGTGAAACCTGGGACGAGCGTGACAGCGCCGGGGTGCAGGTCCGGTGGACCGCCACGACGGGCTGGACCGACTGGTCCCACCCGTTCAACTTCGAGAACCCGCCGCTGGCCGCCAGCTTCCTCCGGTACCTGCAACGAGTCGACCCTGACGTGGTGCACCTGCACTCCCTGCAGGGGTTCGGCGCGGGGATGGTCACGGCGGCTCGCTCACAGGGGATCCCGACGGTCGTCACGATGCACGACTTCTGGTGGTTCTGCGGTCGCCAGTTTCTGGTTGCGCCCGACCTCCACCCGTGTTCGATCGTGGCCAAGGCGGGGGTCTGCCCGTGCGAGCTCGGGGCCGTCTGGCGCGAGCGGCGAGAGGCCGGGCTGGCCGGACATCTCGGGATGGCTGACATCGTGCTCGCCCCCTCCGCCTCGCTCGCAGAAGCGCTGGTTGCCAACGGTGTCGACCCATCTCGGATCCGAGTCGACGAGAACGGGATGCCCGACGCGGCACGCTTGGTGGACTCTTGGGCGCCGTCACGCCGCGACGGGGGATCGGTCCGCCTGCTCTTTGCGGGCGGTCCGCATCCCCTCAAGGGCGTCGGCGTTCTGCTCGACGCCGTCCGCCGGATCGGCGACGTGCCCGGCTGGACCCTCGACATGTATGGCTTCAGCGATCGTGATGCGGAGGATGTCGAGATCCCCGCGGGTCTGCCGGTCCGCCTGCACCCGGGCTACGCGGCCGACGCAACCACCGACGTGATGCATCAGCACGACGTTCTCGTGCTCCCCTCCCTCGCGAGAGAGTCCTATTCGTTGCTCTGCCGGGAGGCGCTCGCAGCTGGGCTCCCCGTCATCACGTCTGACACGCCGGGACCGATGGAGGTCGTGCAGGATGGCGAGAACGGCCTCGTTGTGCCGGCGGGTGATGTCGAGGCGCTAGCGGGAGCGCTGCGATCTGTGATCGAGGACGACGCAGCGCGGAGAGCTCTGGCTCCTCCTCCTGGGTCCTGTCCGCTGCGCAGCGTCGATGAGCAGGTCGACGACCTCGAGGAGCTCTACAAGGGCCTGCAGGCGCAACCTCGTGGTGTACCGCCGGCTCCTGCGGGGGGCCTGCAGCGCGTGCTCTTCATCTGCGGGATCGAGGGCGCCCCCCTGCGGTACCGTGCCCGCCTGCCTGCAGAAGCCCTCGCCCTGCGAGGGGTGCGATCGGACGTCCGCTACTACCGCAGTGCCGATGTTCCGGCGCTCGCGGCCCAAGCCGACGCGGTGGTGCTCTACCGCGTCCCCGCCACCGTGCAGATGCTCGATCTCATCTCCTCGGTTCGCGCCCGGCCCGAGCCGGTGCCCGTGCTCTACGACATCGACGACCTCGTCTTCGATCCC
>JBDSUN010000002.1:0-5943 GCA_039927735.1 Acidimicrobiales bacterium
AGACGGGCGAGGATCTCACCTACCTCCAGGGCCCCACCAACGTCACCCGCATGGACTACGCGGCGCCGCTCTTCAACGAGCTCGTCTTCTCGCTCACCACCGAGAGGCTCCTCGGGATCGACGAAGACATCCCGGCACGAGCGCAGTGGATCCGCATGCTCCTCACGGAGATCAACCGGGTCACCAGCAACCTGCTCTTCCTCGCCACCAACGGCATGGACGTCGGGGCGGTGACGATGCTCCTGTACGGATGGCGTGACCGCGAGGAGGGTCTTCGCCTCCTCGAGCTGATCACCGGACTGCGGATGAACCACAACTACATCCGCCCCGGAGGAGTGGCCGCCGACCTCCCCGACGGCTGGCGTGACGCCGTGCTCACCTTCGTCGACTCGCTGCCCACCAGCCTGGCCGAGTACGACGTGCTCCTCACCGACCAGCCCATCTACCGCGAGCGCCTGCAAGGGGTGGGCGTCATCACCGCCCAGGAGGCCATCGCCCTCGGGGCCACCGGGCCGATCCTGCGCTCCACCGGCGTCCCCTGGGACCTGCGTCGGGACATGCCCTACCTCCACTACGACGAGGTGGACTTCGACGTCGTGGTCGGCACCTATGGCGATTGCTTCGACCGCTACGCCATCCGCATCAACGAGATCCGCGAGTCGATCAAGATCATCCGCCAGGTGCTCGACAAGATGCCATCTGGCGACTACCGGATCCAGGACAAGAAGGTCACGCCGCCGCCCCGAGCCCGCATCGACGAGTCGATGGAGGCGCTCATCCACCACTTCAAGATCTTCACCGAGGGCCTCAAGGTGCCCGAGGGGGAGGCCTACATGGCGGTGGAGTCACCGCGCGGAGAGCTCGGCTGCTACATCGTGAGCGACGGTTCCGCCAAGCCCTATCGGATGCACATCCGAGGCCCGAGCTTCGTGAACCTCCAAGCGCTCCCCCACATGCTGCGAGGCGGCCTGATCGCCGACGCGGTGGCGATCATCTCCAGCGTCGACCCCATCATGGGCGAGGTCGACCGCTAGCTCCGATGGGTGGTCTCGAGGTCATCGACCGGGGGTTCGCGGTGATCCACGAACGGGCGCTCGCCGTGCTCCGTGGCGACGAGCGGGTGGCCTCCGTGTCGGTCGGCGGGTCGGTGGGCGCGGGCACCGCCGACGAGTGGAGCGATCTCGACCTCCAGGTGGTCGCCCATCCCGACGGCTACGACGACCTGCTGGCCGACTGGCCGACGTGGCTGGCTGCGATCACGCCAACGGTGTTCGCCCGCACGCCGATCCTGCCCTTCGTGATCAACACCGTCACCAACGAAGGGCTGACGCTCGACATCACCGTCTTCAAGGGCGAGGCCTTCGAGGTCCCACCGGCCACAGGCCACGCCGTGGGGATGCTGTCCGGTGTGCGCTTCGCCGAGCTCGGTCCGGCGCTTGACTACGCCGTCGTCGAGCAGCTGCGCGGGATGGCCGGGCCGTTCGTGAGCCTGGTGCAGCGGGAGGAGCACCTCCGGCACCTCACGGGGGTGCCGCACCTACTGGGGCTGCTGACCACCGTCTTCCTGGCCGAGCTCGACGCGCCGCCGATGGGCAAGCACTGGAACCGGACGCTCACGCCCGAGCAGCGGGGCGCAGTGGCGGCGCTGCCACCGGTTCGCGCCACGCGGGAGGACATCGTCGCCTTCGGTCTCGGCTTGGCCGAGCTGCTCGTCACCCGCGCCCGCCCCTTGTATCCGCGCTACGGCCTCGAGTGGCCGACCGACCTCGCCACCGTCACCGCCACCCGTCTCCGGGACTGCTTGGACATCGACGCCAGTCGCTGGCTCCACTGAGCCCCGTCCCGGAGGCATCCGGGAGCCGCTCAAGATGGTGGCGCGAGGGTGCGGAGGCGCGCGATGCGCTCGTCGGTGCCGCCGAGGTGGTGCACGAGCACGCCGAGCACGGCTGGCACGTCCAACGCGCCGGCCTCGGCCATGGCCTCGAGATCAGCCCAGTCCTTCGTGCGGTTGAAGAAGGCCTTGAACACGGCGAGGTCGCGACACGCGAGAAACGGGAGGTCCTGTCCGCCGAAGGGCTCCCACCGTGCCCGCTCCGAGGCTTGCTCGTGGAACTCGGTGGTGTTGAAGAACACGTCGACCGGCGTGGTGTCCCACCAGAGGCGGGCCTGGCCGTCGCGCTCGAGGAGGTCGACGTCCGACCGCTCCCATGCCACGCCGCCGGGCAGCCCCGCCAGCCCCTCGGCGATCGAATCCAGGGGGACGAACAGGTTCACATCGATGTCGATCGTGCCCCTCGCCTGCTCGGTGCACCAGCCGAGCGCCAGCGCCCCGCCGAACGCGTGGGGGACTCCAGCCTCCGCGAGCTACCGGTGGAGGGCCACGGTCTTCTCGATGAGGTTCACGACGGTGCCCGACCGAACACGGGCGCTCGCAAGGAGCGATGGTGACGGGCCGGGAACTCGGCGGCGAGCTCCAGCACCTCGGCCAGCTCCTGACCCCGTGCCTCGCGTGCACCCCGGTCGGGCCGTCTGGTCAGCGTCAGCTCGACGTCGTACCCGGCGGCGGTGGCCACCCGCCGCAGGGTGCCGACCCGAGGCTCGACCGCGCCGGTCTCGTAGGCGTGCAGGGTGGCGTGCGACGTTCCGGCCCGCCGGGCGAGGGCGCGCAACCCCAAGCCCGATCGGCGTCGGAGGAGCTGGAGCACCTCGGCTGGTTCCATCGTCTGCATGGTATCGGTTCAGATACCGCTCGGCCCGCTCGTGCGTGACGGCGCGCCGTCGGTTCGAAGGCGCAGCGTGGCTCCCGCTAGCGTCCGAGCGGTCGTGCCCTGACCCGTCCGGGTCGCTCCCGTAGGGCATGTGCGAGGATTCACAACGATGGCCCGGTTCACCGCCGAGAACACGATCCTGGCGCGCGAGATCATCGGTCGATACCCGCGACCGAAGTCGGCCCTCATCCCGCTGCTCCACCTGGCTCAGGAGCAGGATGGCTACGTGGCCACCGACGCCATGGAGCACGTCGCCGAGCTGCTCGGCGTCACCGCAGCCGAGGTGCTCGGCACCTGCTCGTTCTACGAGATGTTCAAGCGGGAGCCCGTGGGGGAGTACCTGGTCAACGTCTGCACCAACATCTCGTGCATGCTGCTCGGGGGCGAGGAGCTGCTCCGCCACCTCGAAGCCCGCCTGGGCATCAAGTCGGGCAGCACGACCGCTGACGGCACGTTCACCATCGAGGATGTGGAGTGCATCGCCGCCTGCACCGAGGCGCCGTGCCTCCAGGTGAACTACCGCTACTTCTACAAGGTGACCAACGACGACGCCGATGCCCTGATCGACGACCTCCGCCACGGCCGCCGGGCCCACGAGGTGCCCAAGCACGGCGTCCTCGCCCGCACCCGCCAGAGCCTCCCTGCGGATCGGGCCGGCAACTCCGTCCCGGGCGTGGCCGAGGAGCCGGTGTGGCTGCGCACCGCCGCCACGTCGAGCGAGTCGGCTTCCTGATGGTCGTCACCGACGCGGCCGCCATCGTCAGCACCCGCTTCGCCCTCGACGACGGGCACACCCTCGACCACTACCTCGCCACCGGCGGGTACGACGGGCTGAAGGCGGCGCTGACCAAGACCCCCGCCGCAGTCGGGGACGAGGTCAAGGCGGCCAGCCTGCTCGGGCGGGGCGGCGCCGGCTTCCCGGCCGGCACCAAGTGGGGGTTCTGCCCGCCCGGCGTGTGGCCCCGCTACCTGGTGGTGAACGGTGACGAATCCGAACCCGGTACCTACAAGGACCTGCTCCTCATGGAGAAGGATCCGCATCAGCTGATCGAAGGCGTGCTGATCGCCTGCTACGCCATCGGTGCCGCCCAGGCCTTCCTCTACGTACGTGGCGAGATGGCCCTGGCCCAGGAGCGGATTGCGCAGGCCCTCAACGAGGCCTACGAGGCCGGGTACATCGGCCGGAACATCCTCGGGTCCGACTTCTCGGTCGACGTCGTGCTGCACTGGGGGGCCGGCGCCTACATCGTGGGCGAGGAGACGGCGCTCATCGAGTCGCTCGAGGGCAACCGGGGCATGCCCCGGTTGAAGCCACCGTTCTTCCCCGCCGCCAAGGGCCTCTACCTGCAGCCCACCGTGGTCAACAACGTGGAGACGCTGGCCAACCTGCCGTGGATCCTGACCAACGGCGCAGCCGCCTTCACGGCCCTCGGCGCGGAGAAGGCGCCCGGCATGCGCCTCTTCGCGATCTCCGGTCACGTGAAGCGCCCCGGCGTGTTCGAGGTGGAGTACGGCAAGACGACGTTCCGAGACCTCATCTACGCCCCCGTGTACTGCGGAGGCATCCGGGACGGCAACGAGCTCAAGGCCTTCATCCCGGGCGGCGGTTCTGCGCCGTGGTTCCTCCCGGAGCACGTCGACATGCCACTCGACCCGAGCGTGGTCGGGCCGGCGGGGTCGATGCTCGGCTCCGGCGCCATCGTCGTCATGGACTCGACCACCGACATGGTCAAGGCGTGCTGGCGGCTCGTGCGCTTCTACGCTCGAGAGTCCTGCGGGAAGTGCACGCCGTGCCGCGAGGGCACGAGCTGGCTGGAGAAGATCCTGGGACGCCTCTTGGCTGGCGAGGGGCGAGCGGCTGACCTTGATCTGCTGCTCGACGTGGTCGACAACATCTCGCCGGCGCCGTTCCCCCGCGCCACGGGGCCGGGCGGCGACTGGGAGCCGGTGCCGTTCCCGTACAAGAAGACCACCATCTGCGACCTGGGCCCGTCGGTCGGCTCGCCGATCGTGTCGGCCCTGCTCCACTTCCGCGCCGAGTTCGAGGCGTACGTCGAACGCGGTGTGCGGGTGGAGGTGGCCGGTGTCTGACACCAAGGCACCCACCGAGGTCGTGGTGCTCACCATCAACGGCAAGGCCATCGAGGCCAAGCCGGGCGAGCTCGTGATCGAGGCGGCCGAGCGCCATGGCACCTACATCCCGCGGTTCTGCTACCACCCGCGCATGGAGTCGGTGGGGATGTGCCGCATGTGCATCGTAGAGATCGACACCGGGCGCGGCCCGGCCCTGCAGCCGGCCTGCATGATCCCGGTGGCGCCGGACATGGTCGTCGACACGGAGAGCGAGATCACCAAGAAGGCGCAGGACGGCGTCCTCGAGTTCTTGCTCATCAACCACCCGCTCGACTGCCCGGTGTGCGACAAGGGCGGCGAGTGCCCGCTGCAGGACCAGACGCTCTCCTACGGCCCGGGCGAGAGCCGGTTCGTGGAGGAGAAGCGCCACTTCGAGAAGCCGATCATGATCAGCGACCTCGTGGCTCTCGACCGCGAGCGCTGCATCCTGTGCGACCGCTGCACCCGCTTCGCCGACGAGGTGGCCGGGGACACCCTCATCCACTTCATCGACCGCGGCAACCAGACGCAGGTCAACACCTTCCCCGACCACCCCTTCGCCAGCTACTTCAGCGGCAACACCGTGCAGATCTGCCCGGTGGGGGCCCTCACCGCCAAGCCCTATCGCTTCAAGGCCCGGCCGTGGGACCTCGACCAGGCCGAGAGCACCTGCACCACGTGCTCGGTGGGTTGCCGCACGCTCGTGCAGTCGAGCCGCAACGAGGTCCTCCGCTACCAGGGCGTGGACATCGACGCCGTCAACTGGGGCTGGCTGTGCGACAAGGGCCGCTTCGGGTTCGGCTCGGTGAACAGCGAGGACCGGCTCGCCAGCCCGTTGGTGCGCGACGGCGCCGGGCTCACCGAGGTGCCCTGGGGCGTGGCGCTGTCGACGGCTGCCGCCGCCATCAAGGCCGCGGCCCCGGACAAGGTGGCGGTGCTCGGCGGGGCCCGCCTCACCAACGAGAGCGCCTACGCCTGGGCCAAGCTGGCCAAGGGCGTCATCGGCACCGACCACGTCGACGCCCAGCTCGGCGACGGCCTCCCGGCCGAGCTCGTGCTCGGC
>JBDSUN010000003.1:0-5746 GCA_039927735.1 Acidimicrobiales bacterium
CCGATGGTGGCGCTCACAGCCACCAAGACGACCCAGCGGTCGGTGAGCATCAGACGGTCACGAGGTCGCGCAGCGCCTCGAGCTTGGCCTCGCCGATGCCGGGCACATCGAGCAGCTGATCCACCGAGCTGAAGGCACCCACCTTGGCCCGGTGCTCCAGGATGGCCGTGGCGGTGGCCGGCCCGACGCCGGGAAGCTCGTCGAGGGCGGCGGCATCGGCGGAGTTGAGGTCGACGGGTCCGACCCCCTCCGGATCTCCGGATGCTCCGGCCGCAGACCCGCCGCCGGCAACCGGGGGCGGGGACGCTTCACCAGCAGCCAGCACGTAGACGCGCTGGCCGTCGGTCACCGGGGCAGCCAGGTTGATCCTGGACTCGTCCGCCGAGAGCGCCAGGCCACCGGCCACCGCGATGGCGTCGGCCACCCTGGCACCGGTGGGCAGCTCGTGGATGCCTGGCACGGCGACCGCGCCCGCCACGTGAACGACCAGCGTCTCGGGCATCGCCATCGTCGTCGGGGCCACGGGTGCCGGCCGCGTGGTGCTGGCGAACGGCAACGAGACCTCGGGCGGGTCGGCCGGAGGTCGTAGGAGCACGAGGGCGGCCACCGCCGCCAGCGCCGCGACCACCGCTCCACCCACGATGCGGCGCGGTGACGAGCCCGTGGCGTCGGCCAGGCCCTCGATCCGCTCTCGCCAGGTGCGCGGTGGTGGCGGTCGGCGAAGCGCGCCGTCGCCCTCGCGGTCATCGAATGACGTCGAGCTGTCGAGCACGGGTCCTCCCGGGAGCGCGGAGAGGCAGCCAGCGGGGGAAGGACCGATCTCATCGTAGTGACGCGATCGGCCCGGGGGAACGGCCTACTCGGGAGCGCGGGCCTCCCAGTCGGCCTCGATCTCGAGGGGGATGCGGCGGTAGGCGGCCCAGTGCGGGTACCGACGGAGCCGCCACCCGAGGTAGGCGCTGAGGTAGCGCGCGCCGAACCCGACCACCCCCAGACGCCGCCATTGGCGCACGTGGACGAGCTCGTGTCGCACCAGGCGAGCTGAGCCGAGCGCAGCGCGGCGGATGAAGATGAACCGCCCGAGCGTCGTGGCGGCCGCCCCAGGGGCCGCCCACCGGGAGATCACCAGCACCGCCCCGTCCCGCCGTTCCACGCGCACGGGCTCGACCCTGGGCTCAGAACAGGCGAGCGGTGAGCTGCTTGCGATACGACGCCGTGCGAGGGTCGTCGGCACCCATCACCTCGAGCAGGTCGACGTAGCGCTGACGGGCGTCGTCGTCGTCCTTCACGCGGTCCAGCAGGCCGTCCAGCTCGTCGGTGACGTCGTCGCGGGTGTCGGCGCCGATGCGAGCCAGGGCCCCCACCCGCCGCGTCTCGGCCGACTCCGGGATCCGCGCCAGCAGGGCCAGCGCCTCCGCCTTCGAGTCGTCATCGCCCTTGGCCACCAGCAGCAGCGCCAGCGCCACCACCGCCTGCTCGTGGCCGGGCTCGGTGTCGAGCACCTTGCGCAGTGACACCTCGTCGCCCGCCGCCAGGAGGTCGGCCATCGACTCCTCGGCCTCGGTGGGGAGCAGGCTGGCCACGAACTCGCGCACGTTGGCCTCGGGCTGAGCGCCCACGAACCCGTTGACGACCTTGCCGTCCTTGAGGGCGTACACGGCCGGGATGCTCTGGACCTGGAAGGCCTCGGCGGTCTGGCGGTTGGCGTCGATGTCGACCTTGACGAGCACCACCTTGCCGGCCGTCTCGTCGATCACCTTCTCGAGGATCGGACCCAGCGACTTGCAGGGCCCGCACCACTCCGCCCACAGGTCCACCACGACGGGGACCTGCTTGGAGCGCTCCACCACATCGGCGGGGAAGGTGGCGTCGGTGACGTCGATCGACATGGGTGGCAATGTACCCGTCGCTGTACCCTCGCCCACCTGGGGCCGGAGGTGGCAACAGAGGACGGAGCGCAGGTGAGCGAGACGATCAAGGGCGTCGACGTGGACCAGGTGACGACGTGGTTCGAGGCCAACGTCGCCGGCGCCCGAGGTCCCCTCGCCTTCGCTCTGATCGCCGGCGGGCACTCGAACCTCACCTACGCCGTCACCGACGCCGAGGGCCACCGGTTCGTGCTGCGGCGACCGCCCACCGGGCAGGTGCTGGCCACCGCCCACGACATGGGTCGAGAGCACAAGATCATCTCCGCCCTGGGGCCCACCGACGTGCCCGTGGCTCCCGCCCTCGGTCTCTGCACCGACGGCGCCGTCAACGGTGCCCCCTTCTACGTCATGGACTTCGTGGATGGACGCGTCCTGCGCGACGCCACCGCCGCCCTGCAGATCACCCCCGAGGCGCGCCGCCACGCGGGACACTCCATCGCCGACACCCTCGCCCGGATCCACGCCGTCGACCCCGACGCCGTGGGGCTGGGCGACCTCGGCAAGAAGGAGGACTACATCCCGCGCCAGCTGAAGCGCTGGTACGGCCAGTGGAACCAGTCCAAGACCCGCGAGCTGCCGCTGGTCGACCAGATCCACGACCAGCTCCTGGCCAGGGTGCCCGACCAGGGACCGGCCACCGTCGTGCACGGCGACTACCGCCTCGACAACTGCATGACCGACGACGACGGCAACGTCATCGCCGTGCTCGACTGGGAGATCTGCACCCTCGGCGATCCGCTCGCCGACGTCGGCCTCCTCATGGTCTATTGGACCGAGGCCGACGACGCCGTGCCGATGCTGCTCACCGCCCCGACGGCCCAGGAGGGGTTCCTCTCCCGCCAGGAGGTGCTCGAGCGCTACGCCACCCAGAGCGGGCGCGACGTGTCGCAGATCGACTACTACGCCGCCTTCGGGTACTGGAAGCTGGCCTGCATCGTCGAGGGCGTCTACGCCCGGTACGTAGGCGGCTCCATGGGCAGCTCGGACCCGGCCGCCTTCGAGGGCTTCAAGATCCAGGTCGAGCGGTGCGCCGAGGCCGCCGCGGCGGCCATGGCGCGGCTGGGATGAGGGCATCGACCCGATGAGCTCCCTCTACTCGATGATCGAGCAGCCCGAGCTGGAGTCGCCGGTGCTGGTGATGGTGCTGAAGGGCTGGATCGACGCCGGCTTGGGGGCGGACGGCGCCGCCGACGTGCTGCTGGCCGAGCTCGACCACCACACTGTCGCCCGCTTCGACGCCGACGCTCTCCTCGACTGGCGAGCCCGGCGTCCCACCATGCGCCTCGTGGACGGCATCAACACCCAGCTGAGCTGGGAGGAGACGGAGCTGTCCTGGTCCAAGGACGCCAGCGGCAACGACATCCTGCTCCTGCTCGGCAACGAGCCCGACCACGCCTGGCTGGCCTTCTCCGAGCAGGTCATCGACCTCTCCCTCGACCTCGGCACCCGGATGGTGGTCGGCCTCGGCGCCTTCCCCACCCCCGTGCCCCACACGCGCCCACCGCTGCTGGCCGCCTCCGCCTCCACGGTGGACCTCGCCCAGGGCCTGCTGCAGAACTCCGTCGAGGTGCCCTCCGGGGTGCAGGGCATGATCGAGCGACGGGCCGCGCTGCGCGGCCTCCCGGCCATCGGGCTCTGGGCCCAGGTGCCCCACTACGTCGCCGCCATGCCCTACCCGCCCGCCTCCCTGGCCCTGCTCCAGGGGGCCAACCGCGTCGCCGGGCTCGACCTCCCGCTGGGCGAGCTGCCCGCCCTGGCCGAGGCCAGTCGAGGCCGAATCGACGAGCTGATCGCCCAGAACCCTGAGCACACCGCCATGCTCCACCAGCTGGAGGAGCAGGCCGACCATCAGGCCACCAGCACCGAGATGTCCGCCACCAGCGGCGACGAGCTGGCCGCCGAGCTGGAGCGCTTCCTCCGAGAGCGGGGCACTTGACCGGGCGGTCTAGTCTCCGCCCATGAAGGTCGACGGGGGACTTGGTGGAGATCTGCGCTCGGCCGGGGCGGCGGCGGCCGCACAGGAGGCGCAGGGCTACGACGGGCTGTGGACCGCGGAGACCGCCCACGACCCCTTCTTCCCGTTGCTGCTGGCCTCCCAGCAGACGGAGCGGGTGGAGCTGGGCACGGGCATCGCCGTGGCCTTCGCCCGCAACCCGATGAACCTGGCTCAGATCGGCTGGGACCTGCAGGCGGCTTCCGAGGGCCGGTTCATCCTCGGGCTCGGCAGCCAGATCAAGCCGCACATCACCAAGCGCTTCTCGATGCCGTGGTCCCACCCCGCCGCCCGCATGCGGGAGATGATCCTCGCCATCCGGGCCATCTGGGCGTCATGGAACGACGGCACCAAGCTCGACTTCCAGGGCGACTTCTACACCCACACGCTGATGACGCCGTTCTTCAACCCGGGCCCCAACCCGCACGGCAACGCCAAGATCACCCTGGCCGGCGTCGGCGAGCGCATGACCGAGGTGGCCGGCGAGGTGTGCGACGGCTTCCTCTGCCACGGCTTCACCACCGAGCGCTACCTGCGGGAGGTCACCCTCCCCGCCCTCGAGCGGGGGGCGGCCAAGGCCGGTCGGTCGCTCAGCGACATCGAGATCTCGGGGCCGGCGTTCGTGGTCACCGGCGCCAGCGAGGAGGAGATGGCCAAGTCGGTGAAGGGCACCAAGCAGCAGATCGCCTTCTACGGCTCGACCCCCGCCTACAAGGGCGTCCTCGAGCTCCACGGGTGGGGCGGCCTCCAGGACGACCTCAACAAGATGTCGAAGGAAGGCAAGTGGAAGGAGATGGGCGAGCTCATCACCGATGAGATCCTCCACACCTTCGCCGTGGTCGCCGAGCCCGAGCAGCTGGCCGCCGGCCTCGAGGACCGCTACGGCGACATCGTGCAGCGCATCAGCTTCTACGCCCCCTACGCCAGCGACCCCGCCCGCTGGCGGGCAGTCATGGACCAGCTCCACGCCGTCTGAGGGTGATGGCGACGGCGCCGGACGTGCTCACTCCGAGCTCCACGTGCCACGGAAGTCGGCATAGAGCGTGAGCCCGCCGTCGACGAAGACCGTCTGTCCGGTGATGTATCCGGCCTCCTCTGAGAGGAGGAAGGCGGTGGTGCCGGCCATCTCCTCGGCCAGCCCAGCCCGGCCCATCGGGATGTGGCTGGTGACCAGTGCCGACTTCTCGGGGTCGTCGATCCATGCCCGGTTGATGGGGGACACGGTGGCGCCGGGGCCGATGGCGTTGACCCGGATGCCCTGGCCGGCGAACTCCAGCGCCAGAGTGCGGGTGAGGTTCTGCATGCCGCCCTTGCTCACCGAGTATCCAAGGAACCTCGGCTTGGGGATGACCTGATGGACTGAGGAGATGTTGACGATGACACCGGGCCGGTCTTCCTCGAGAAGCTGGCGGATGTGCGCCCGGGCGCACAGGAAGGCGCCGCGCAGGTTGACCGACAGCACCCGGTCGAAGGCGGCCGCATCGAGCATGTCCGAGTCCTGCGCGATCTGGATGCCCGCGTTGTTGACCAGGAGGTCCACTGGGCCGAGCTCGGCGTTGACCTCCTCGAACATGCGCTCGACGGACGTCTCGTCGGACACGTCGGCCTCGACCAGCATGGCCCGGCTCGGGGCACTGCACGTGTTGACCTCGTTGATGCAGTCGCGCACGCCTGCGTCGACGCTGGCCTTGGTCGCCAGCGCGCCCTCCATCGGCCCCACGTAGTTCACGGCCACGTTCACGCCTTCATGACCGAGGCGGATCGCGATCGCCTGGCCGATGCCCGACGCACCTCCGGTGACGATCGCCGTCTTGCCTGCCAGGCC
>JBDSUN010000004.1:0-6726 GCA_039927735.1 Acidimicrobiales bacterium
ACGACCAACCCGCCGACGCCTGCACCCTCATCGAGGGCACCGGCCCCCACCTCCTCCTCATCGGCGACAGCCACGCCGGCATGATGATCCCCACCCTCCGGGCCATCGCCCGAACCCACAACCTCACACTCTCCGTCGCAGTGCGATCCGTCTGCCCGTGGCAACGCCACCTCTTCGTCAGGGGCCTCGCCGGCCTCGATCAGCGCATCGAGGACTGCGAGCGGGACAAGGACGACCTCTACGACCGCGTCATCCCCGACCTCGACCCGGACGTCATCGTTGCCATGAACCGCGGCTACGAGGTCCTGTCCGGTGTCTTCCGGTACGTCGGGCCGGATCGCCAGCCGTTCGAGAATGGTTCGCCGGCTCTGGAGCCGTGGCTCGAGACCAACACCGTCAGCGCCCTGCAGGAGCTGAGGGCTGAGGGCCGTCGGGTGGTCCTCCTGAAGCCGGTGCCCTATCCGGCCGAGGGGTTCAACACCCTCGCCTGCCTGTCGCAGGCCACGGTGGTAGAAGAGTGCCGGTATGCCGTCGAGGCGAGCCCTCCGAGCGTGGAGCCCCTGTACGACAGGCTCGACGGTGGAGACGAGCAGGCCTGGTCGGTGGATCTCGATCAGCTCATCTGCCCGTTCCTCCCCGTCTGCGACCCCATCATCGATGGAGTCGTCGTCACGACGGACGGGACCCACCTCACCCGCACATACGCTCGGTCGCTCGGCCCTGCGCTGGCTCAGTTCCTGCAGCAGAACGGCATCATCCCAGGAGCGGACGAGTGAGCGCTCGCACGACCGAGGAGCGAGACGCCCCTGAGGAGTCGGTTTCACGCGCGCGGTGGGCGCTCGGTGCCTTCGCCGCCTACCTGGCTGTCTCCTGGTGGGTGCTCATCTTCCGGCTGGGATCCGGCAGGTGGTTCTTCAGAGACGACTGGGAGTTCCTCGCGGGGCGCGACGCAGGGAGCCTGCACGATGTGTTCAGACCTCACGACGTGCATCCAGCGGCCATCCCCGTCGTCGTGTTCCGACTCATGTTCAACGTGTTCGGGCTCCGGTTCACCCCCTACCTGGTGGTGATCGTCACGATGCACCTCGGCCTGGTGATCTTGCTGCGGGTCATCATGCGACGGGCCGGGGTCGGCCCTTGGGTGGCCACCGCGGCGGCCGGGACGCTGGTGCTGTTCGGTCCCGGGGAGGAGAACATCCACTGGGCGTTCCAGATCAACTTCGTCGGGGCCCTCCTCCTCGGGCTCGTGCAGCTCGTCCTGGCCGACCACGACGGCCGGTACGGCCGTCGCGACGTCGTCGGGACGATGGCCGGCGTCGCCGCGGTCATGTGCTCAGGCCTCGGTCCCTTCATGGTGGTCTCGGTGGGGCTGGCCACGTTGGCGCGGCGCGGCTGGCGGATGGCGCTGCTCCACACCGTGCCAGCGGCCGTGGCCTACGTCACCTGGGTCCTGTTGGCCAACCCCGCCGAGTACGACTTCGCCCGGCCCGGTCCTTCCGTGGCCTGGGCCTGGATCCGCGAAGGTCAGGTCGGCACTCTCGAAGCCCTCGGCCAGCTCCAGGTCGCTGCCGCCTTGCTGGCGCTGCTCTTGGTGGGTGGACTGGTTCTGCTCTTGTCGACCACGTCGTTGTCCGAGCTGCGCCATCGGGTGGCCATACCCGGCTCCCTGCTGCTCTGCGGTCCGCTGTTCTTCGTCCTGACAGCCCAGGGACGGTGGGTGTTCGGACTCGAGCTGGCCCGCTCGAGTCGCTACTTGTACGTCGGTGCGGTGTGCCTCCTCCCAGCCCTGGCGGTGGCGGGTGATGCGGTGGTCCGGCGCTGGCGGGGCGCGACGGTCGGCGTGGTCGCGCTGCTGCTGGTCGGCGTTCCCGGAAACATCGGCGCCTTTGGCACCAGCATCTTCAACGACCGCTACTTCGAGGTTCGGCGCCAGACCGTGCTGGCCGTGCCTCGGACGGCGGAGGCCGAGCAGGTGCCACGGTGGGTGCGCCCGCTGGCCGACCCGTACAACAGCGAGGATCTCACGATCGGGTGGCTCCTCGACGTCCGGGATGCCGGACGGCTGCCCGCCGTGCACGAGCTCGATCCGCGGGTGACGGCCAGGTTCCCCATCGCGCTCGGGTTGGCGCAGGTCGCGGAGCCGTCCCCGGGCCTCGAGTGCGAAACCAGGTCGACGCCCATCGACCTGTCGCCCCGCCGGGGTGATCGACTCGGCATCCGCTTGCCCGTCAACGTGGCTCTGGTGGTCGACGGTGAAAAGACCTCGCCTTGGGTGCCGTTCAGCCCCGACGGCGGTGAGACGCTGTCGGTCGAGCTGCCGTCGTTGGAGCTTCGATTTGCGCCGACGACCCCCGGCGCCAGCTTCACGCTCTGCCGATGAGGACAGTACGGGGGGAGGCCGGAGCCCTACGCTGGTTCTCTGGGCGCCGAGGCGAGAGCCCGTCGGGGGTGGACACATGACCGCTAGGACCCGCCGGTCGCTCGGTGCGATCGCCGTACTGATCGTCGTAGCCATGATCGCGTCCGACAGGAGCGCCACGGCCGGGCGCGATCGAAACTCTCATGTGCGGGGGTTGGTGCTCCTCGTTGGCGACTCGAACATCAACCTGGGCTCCACCAGCATCGTTCGCGTGCTGGCCTCGAAGGAGCATCAGGACAACGGCTACGTGCCGGTGCTGGCGGCGAGAGACGGAGCGTCGATCCGCACCTACGACTGCCTGGTACCTGAGGGTTGCCGAACCACAGACTTCTGGGAGACCAAGCTGGGGGAGCTGCTGCCCGAGCTCACAGCCGATGCGATCGTGATCAACCTCGGCATCAACGACACCATCGACGTCGGTACCGAAACGACTCCTGGGTACCGAAGCTATGCCGAGAAGGCGGATTGGCTGATGTCGCTGCTGCCCGCTTCCACACCGGTGCTGTGGACCAACCTCCCGTGCAGCATCGAGCCGCCGTTGGCCGCCAAGGGCTGTGCCGCCGTGAACGACGCCCTGCGGCTGGCCCCCCGCCGCTGGTCGAACCTGCGGGTGGTCGACTTCGAGGAGGCGGCGCGCGGCCATCCGGAGTACATGGGCGAGCCGGGCGTAGACGTCCATCTCTCGCCCGCCGGCTACACCGCCTGGGCCGAGCTCGTGGTCGAGGCCTTGGACGAGAGGTTCAGCACGACCGGCCTCTAGCCGTCACGCCGAGTGCTGGGCTCCAGTGAGGGTCTGATGGCGGAGGAAGAGCTCGTAGTTCTCCTCCACGATGTCCTCGTCGTAGACGTGCTCGTCGTCCGCCAGGTACATGCGATAGCCGATGGCCCGCTCGTGATCGTGCCGTCCGGCGTGCTCCGGGTCGGAGACGATGGGGATCGAGCGGCACATGACGGCCTCGAAGAACCGCTGGCTCCACGGAAGGTCGCCAGCAGGGCACAGGGCGAACTGGCTCTGGCGCAAGACCTGGAAGAAGACCGGGTTGAAGTAGTCCCGCTCGCCCCACGGCACCTCCTTGGGCACCCACACCCCCTGGGCCTCGGTCGTGTGGTCGAACGAACCGAGGCGGCGGTGCTCGGGAGGGGACTCGCTCAGCACGAGGTGGGACCGGTCCGTGAACCGTCGCCGGGCGAAGTCGAGCACCCACGCGCGATGCGGAAAGACCTCGGGCCGGTAGAGGGCCCCCATGAAGGAGTAGTCGAACCGCTTGTCGTCCGGGAGCGCGTTGACGCCCTCGACGAAGGAGCGGGGGTAGAGGAGCTTGGTGGGCTCCACCCGTTCGTCGACGTCGGGGCAGCCCAGCCCCTCCTCCTCGTACGCCTGGTGGTACAGGAGCACCGATCTCGGCCCAGCGGCCAGGAAGACGACGGGCACCTCACGCCACCCCGGCGCGCTCGGCCAAGTCGAAGCCGAACACGGTGCGGCAGGCCTCGAGGATCTCGGCCCGATCGAGCAGCATCTCCAGGATCTCGGTGGGGATCGGGTGCTGGCGAAAGCGGTTCATCAGCGCCGAGGTCGAGCTGGGGGAGCCGAGCCCGGAGAAGCTGCTGCCCCCTCCGTAGGCGGACACAGTCGACACGGCGTCGAGGTTCGTCAGCCCGAGCTCGGCGGCGATGGCATCCCGATAGGACCGATCCTCAATGAACCGGTTGTAGCTCACCACGGTCTTGTTCGGGAGGTGGGCCGAACGGCCGAGAAACTCCGTGCAATAGCTTGCCAGCACGTCGATGAAGGGCTCGTCCACCCGAAACTGGTCGGGGTGAGCCTTGCCCGCCTCCAAGCGGGACGCCAGGTGGTTGAGGGGGTCCCGGAGGACCAGAACGTTGGCGACGTCCGAGCCGTGCGGAACGCGCGAGGCAAAGCGCAATGCGCAGTCCTCGATGCTGAAGATGGCGGCGACGTGACGGCGAGCGGCCTGCTCAAAGTCCCTGGGCTGGAGGTCCCCCAGCTCGAGCTGCCGGCAGTGGAAGCGCCCACAGTTGTTGTAGAACGCCACCTGAGCGCCGGGATCGGTGAAGCCGTCGTCGAGCTTGGGGTGGAGGCCCTCGCTCCTCAGTGCGTCTGTCACCGTGCCGCCGTGGTTGGCGAAGAGCCAGTTGACGAGGAGGTGGGTGCCGCTCCGCTTCAGGCCCCAGAGGAAGGTAGACGTGGCGGCCACCCTGGCCATGCTGCCACATGTGCAACGCGGTCGGCCGGGGAGACCGAGACCCTCCCGACACCTTCACGCGAGCCAACCCCATACGCTGCGGCGATGCCGAGCTTGCTGGAGCGGGCGCATGCACTGACGCCCGCCGTGATCGCGTTGCCGGCGGCGGTCGGAGTCGCACTGACGTTGGGGCAGATCCTGACGACGCGCTACCCAGACCTCGGCTGGGGGCAGGCCATCGTCCACGACGGCAAGGCACTGGCGACGGGTACGGCGATCTACGCTGATCCGGAGCAGCAGTACACCGGCATGCTGTACGCGCCCCTCTTCCCGGTGCTGCTGGCGCCGCTCTACCGGATCTTCTGGTGGGACGGCTGGGGGTTGCTGCTCAACGTCCTCGCAGGGACGGGGCTTGGGGTGCTCGTGGGCGGAGTGGCCGCGACGGGCCACGCGCACCGCAGGTGGATCCGGATCGTCGGGGGCGTCGGCGTCGGCGGCACGGCGTTCTGGATCGTGAGCACCTGCCACTGGAACGTGCTCTTCAGCCCCAGGGGCGATGGCCTGGCCTGGCTGTTCGCCCTCCTCGGCTTGTGCGTCCTGGCCCTCGGCGTGGCGCGCAAGTGGACCCATGCATGGCCGGCCGTGCTGCTGCTGACCGCGGCCTTGTGGACCAAGCAGACGACCGTGGGGGCCGTCTTGGCAGCCGTGCTCATGACCTCCTGGTGGGCCGCCGCCGGCACCATGCCGTGGCGCACGTGGCGTCGGTTCGTCGGTGGCGTCGTGGTGGCCAACGGTCTGATCCTCACTGCGCTCATGGTGCTCACCGACGGCTGGCTGTGGTACTTCTTCTTCGACCTGCCGGCTCGGCACTACAGCGACCCCGCCATCGCGCCGTACCTCTCCGAGCTGGCACGCCTCCTTGCCATCCCTGTCGTGGTCGTCGTGCTGGCGGGCGGGGCCGTGTGGCAGGCCCGCCGCTCGGCGCCGTCGCCGAGATCGGTCGAGTTCGCAACCCTGCTCGCCGGGCTCCTCGTCGCCTTCCTCGTGCTCCAGCTGGCTCCGTCGTTTCTGGGGCGGCGGAAGCAGGGCGGCGGGCCGAACCACTACGTCGGCATGATGTGGGCCCTCGGTCTGCTCCTGGCCCTCGCCCACCGGGAGGCCCAGCGGAGCCGACGGGCGATGGCGGCGGGGATCGTTGCCTATGCCCTGCTCGCGTCCATCGCATTGATCCCTCCGGTGCGGGAAGCGGTCACGAGGGCAAGGGTGGTCGAGCCGGTGGCGGTGCCCCATCGAGACGTGGGCGAGGTCGATCCGGTCGTGATCGAGTACGCCAGGTCGCACCTGGTCTTCGACTCCTCCACCGGGGTGGTCAGCCCGACCCAGACCGATGAGGTGTGGCCTCCGCTCGGCAACCTGAGCGATCAGCTTGCGGCCGGCGAGTCGCCCGGCTACCTCCTCGATGCGCTCATCGAGCGCCGGTTCGACGCGGTGACGCACTACAGCATCCTCGCGGCTGCATACGTCTCGCGGTCGGGCCGGACGAGCGAGGGCTATCTGCCCGCGGTCAACCTGCTGATCGACGCCGGCTACGCACCCGGGGCCAATGGAGCTCCACCTCCCTTCCTGGGCCGACGGCCAGGGGAGATCGACCTCACCTGGGCCCGCCGGTGCTTCACCGCCGACCGACCGGCTCGGTGCGTCGACGCCGGACTCGAGAATACGGCCAGCATCAGGCCGGTGGCGCGCCCTCGTACGGCCTTTCAGATCTCGCCGACGCCATCAGACCGTCGTCTTACCCCGTGGCGGGGCGCCTTGCGCGTCTAGGCCAATGACCTCACGCCCCGCACTCGATCCACCATCTCCTGCCCCACGGGGTCGAGCTGGGTGGACAAGTTGAACCGATCCGGGCGGAGGTCGGCCTCTCCCCGTCGCACGATCGTCGAGAACTGCCCGACCTCCACCCCTGCGATCATCCTCGGTCGCCGGCCCGCCACGATCATCAGCTCCACGATGAGAGCGGACAGCGGCGCCACCCCCCGGTGGGCGGCGTCTTGGGCGGGGTACCCGAAGTGCGCCCACGCCCAGTCCTCGATGACGTACAAC
>JBDSUN010000005.1:0-8586 GCA_039927735.1 Acidimicrobiales bacterium
TGGCCCGGGCCGGGCCCACGAGGCGGGCGAGGCGCTGGGTGCCGCCGCCGCCGGGGATGATGCCGAGCAGGATCTCCGGCTGGCCGAGCTTGGCCTTCTCGCTGGCGATGCGGAAGTCGCAGGCCAGGGCCAGCTCGCAGCCGCCGCCGAGGGCGAAGCCGGAGATGGCGGCGATGGTGGCGCGCGGGATGTCGGCCACGGCGTTGAGGGCCCGGAGGAACAGCTGACCGATCTCCTCGGCCTCGGCGCGGGTGATCACCTCGCTGGGCTCCTCCGTGGAACGGAACTCCGAGATCTCCGCCCCGGCCGCGAAGATGCGGTCGCCCCCGGTGACGACGACGGCCCCGGGAGGGTCGTCCCGCAGCTCGTCGGCGGCCTTCGTGAGCTGGCGCAGCAGCTGCTTGGACAGCGCGTTCACCTTCGGGTTGTCGAGGCGGACGACGGCCACCCCGTCGGGCCGGCGCTCCACCAGCACCAGGGGCTGCGGCATGGGCCGGGACGCTACTCGGGCAGGAGTCGGGCGGCGGCGCTCCAGGGGTCGATCTCTCGCCGGGCGACCGCCTCCGCCAGCTCAGCCAGCCGTGGCCCGCCGGTGGCCTGAGCCCGTTCCAGGAGGAGGGCGGCAACGATGCGCACCAGCTCGTCACCGACCCGGGCGGCCCGGCGGGGGCCGAGCGCACCGGTGTCGGTGAGGTGACCCCGGTGATCGTCGACGGCCTGCCACAGCTCGTCGACGCCCTCCCCGGAGAGCGCGGAGGTGGCGAGGACAGGCGGCCGCCACGGACCGTCGCCGGTGAGGTCGAGCATCTGTTCGAGGTCCCCTCGGGTCTCATCTGCGCCCGGGCGGTCGGCCTTGTTGATCACGAACACATCGGCGATCTCGAGCAGCCCGGCCTTGTTGGCCTGGACGGCGTCGCCCCACCCGGGGTTCACCACCACCACGGTGGTGTCGGCCGCCTCAGCCACCTCCACCTCCACCTGGCCGACTCCGACCGTCTCGATGACGACCCATGGCCACCCCGTGGCGTCGAGGGCACGGACGGCTTCGAGGGTGGCGAGGGAGAGCCCGCCGAGGTGGCCACGGGTGGCCATCGAGCGGATGAAGACGCCCTCGTCGGTTGCGTGGTCGGACATCCGCACGCGATCGCCGAGGATGGCGCCGCCAGAGAACGGTGAGGTCGGATCGATGGCCAGCACCGCCACCCGCTGGTCGGCGGCACGGATCCGCCCGACCACCGCGTTGGTGAGGGTCGACTTGCCGGCGCCTGGCGATCCGGTCACGCCGACCGTGTACGCCTGCCCGCCGTCGGGATGGGTGAGCCGGCCCAGCTCGCGCGCGGCGGGGCCGCCTCGCTCGACGAGGGTGAGCAACCGGGCCAAGGCCGGCCGATCGCCCGACCGGGCGAGGATCAGCAGGTCAGCGGGGTCGTCGGCCATCTCCGACGGAGGCTACTCAGGGGGTCAGAGGGAGACGGGGGTGCCGTCGAGCAGCGTCTCGCCGACGTTGACGACCTCGGTGACGCCCTCCACCCGATCTTTGAGGATCCGCTCGATGCCCGCCTTGAGGGTGACCGTGGACGCCGGGCAGCTCACGCACGCCCCGACCAGCTCCACCTGCACCACACCGGTCTCGAGGTCCACGCCACGCAGGATCATGTCGCCCCCATCGGCCTGGATGGCCGGGCGGATCGCCTCGATCGTCGTCTTGAGCTTCGTCTCGTCCAGCACGGACACCGTTCCTCTGGTGGGGGGCCTCATGGTCGCACCGGCCATCGCCGCCGACCAACCTCGGGCTGTTCAACACCGGGCCGCCGACCTGTGTTCCCCCCTCGCGGCCCCCTACGATCGGCCGTCATGCTCGCCCACAACGTGGGTGGCGGGGCCCCTGCCCGCCCCGCCCTGGCTCCCCCGGTCGCCGTCCTGGTGCTGACGTGATGGCGGCCCTTGGCGCCACGATCGTCGCCCACCAGGGCGGGTGGGACGAGCTCCTCTTCGTGCTGGTGCCGATTGCGCTGTTCGCCGGCCTGCTCGCCATCGCCAACCGCCGGGCCACGCGGGCGCAAGGCGAGCGGGACGACCCGCCCGTCGACGACCTGGACTGACCGATGCCCGTCCTCACCCGCCCCCTCGACGACGACGAGATCGCCCTGGCCCGCCAGCCGCGCGACGACGTCGTGCGCGAACGGCCGGCCGTGGACGACCGCTTCGCGATGGCCAGCGGCCCCTTCGCCCACTACGAGCGGACGCTCGCCGTCGGCGCGGACGGGCGGCTCACGGAGACGACCGACTACCGGCTGGCGCCGATGGTGTGGCCGTTCCCCTTCTCCGGGCTCTACCGCAAGGCGCTGGCCGAACGCCGGGTCGACGGTGGCAAGCCGTGGTGGTCGCCTCCCGAGGCGCCCGACGCCCGCGCCGCCACGGCGGTCGGATCGCTGTGCGCGCTGGCCCTCGTGTTCGGGTACATCGGCACGCTGCTGACCCAGACGATCACGTTCGCCGCGGACGAGTTCTCCAGCAGCAAGGCCGATCAGGGCGCCACGCTGGCCGCCGTCCGCGTCGGGGTGCTCGGCGCCCTTCTCCTCACCGCGCTGGCCGATCGCAAGGGCCGCCGGCAGGTGCTCCTCGGCTGTGCCTGGGTAGGCGTGGCGGTGGCGGCCCTCAGCGGGATGGCCCCCGACCTCGTGTCGCTCGGCGTGGGCCAGACGATCGTGCGGGGCCTGGCCACCGCCGGTGGGGTGCTGGTGGCCATCGTGGCCGCCGAGGAGATGCCCTCCGGCTCCCGGGCCTTCGCCATCACCCTCATCAGCGCGGCGGGGGCCTTCGGAGCCGGGCTGTGCCTGGCCACTCTGCCGCTCGCCGACGTCTCCGAGCGCGGGTGGCGGCTGGTGTTTGCCGGCTCGGTGCTGCTGCTGCCGATCGTCCGCCTCGTCGCCCGTCACCTGCCCGAGAGCCGACGCTTCGACACCGCCCACCTCGAGGTGGCCATGGCGGGCCACGGCCGACGCTTCTGGCTCCTGGCCGTCTCCGCCCTGCTGCTCAGCCTCTTCACGGCCCCGGCCTCGCAGCTGCTCAACGAGTTCCTACGTGACGAAGAAGGCTTCTCGGCGCTGCAGATCACCTTGTTCAGCATCCTCACCAACACCCCCGGCGGCATCGGGCTGGTCATCGGCGGCCGGCTGGCCGACACGCAGGGACGACGGCTGGTCGGCGCCTTCGGCGTCGTCGGCGGCGTGGGGCTCACCGTGGCCATGGTGCTGATCGGGGGCTGGCCGATGTGGGTCCTGTCGGTGGCGGCCTCCATCATCGGGGCTGCGGTGGTGCCCGCTCTCGGCGTCTACGGGCCAGAGCTGTTCCCCACCTCCCTGCGCGGTCGGGCCAACGGCATCATCGCCATCCTCGGCGTCACGGGCAGCGTCATCGGCCTCGGCGCGGCGGGCTACCTCTCGGATCGCTGGGACGGGCTGGGCCCGGCGCTGGCCGTGCTGTCGATCGGGCCGCTGCTCATGGCCATCCTCGTGCTGGTCGGCTACCCGGAGACCGCCCACCGGGAGCTCGAGGAGCTCAACCCCGAGGATCGTCTCACCGTCGGTGCCTCCGCGCCGCCGGACGCACCGGTCCCAGCAGTAGATTGACCGCCGTGCTCTCTCCCCGGTCCCCGGTCCGGCGCTCCGCCGCCGCCCTCCTCGTCAGCCTCGTCCTCGTCACCGGGGCCTGCAGCGGTGAGCGCCCGTCCCTCGCCGACGACGCCGAGCGCGCCACCAGCAGCACCACCACCGCCGCACCCACGACCACCACCACCGAGCCGGCCGCCGCCGCCGCCGCCGAGGTGGCCACGGCCAAGGAGACGACCATCGACGTCTTCGCCGACGAGGGCGCCACCGAGGCCGACCGCCAGATCGTGTCGGGCGTGGACACCTCCGTCAACACGATCCCGATCGTGTTCCTGGTCAAGACTCCGGTGGACGGTGAGCGCGTCGAGGTGTACCTCCCGGTGCGGCCCAACGGCAGCAGCGGCTGGGTGGACGCCGCCGACGTGGACATCTCGACCGTGCCGTACCGCATCGAGGTGGGCATCTCCGAGAAGCGGATCCGCGTCTTCAACGGCGAGGAGATGATCGTGGACGAGCCCGTGGGCGTGGGCCGGGCGGACCGCCCGACGCCCGGTGGCGTCTACTACCTCAAAGAGCTCCTGCAGCCGCCCGAGCCGGGTGGCCCGTACGGCTCCTTCGCCTACGGCCTGTCCGGGTTTTCCAACGTGCTCACCTCCTTCGCCGGGGGCCCCGGCGTCATCGGCATCCACGGCACCAACGACCCCAGCAGCGTCGGCGGCGACGTCTCCAGCGGTTGCATCCGGCTCCAGAACGACGTCATCGAGCGGATGGTCGACGAGATCGGTCTACCCCTCGGCACGCCTGTCGATATCCTCGCCTGATGCGTCGATCGCTCGTCTCCGGTGCCCTCGTCGTGCTCCTGGCCACGGGCGCGGCCGCCTGCGGCGACGACGGGGACGACGCCCAGCCGGTGCCGTCCACGGTCGATCCAGCCGACGTCGCATCGCCCGATGAGCTGCCGCCACCGCTGGCGCTCGACCTCGAGCCGATGTACGGCGAGGCACTGGCCGACCTCGGGCTCGTGCTCACGGACCGGGGTGGGCTGATCGACCGGAGCGGCGGCGGGTACGAACCCTCCGCCTCCGGCACCCACCTCGCCCTCTACGTGGAGCCGATCGGCGAGCGCACCGTGGAGGAGTACGTCGAGGGCATCCGCACCGTGGCCGTGGTGTTCGCCGATGTGTTCGAGCGGTGGCCCGGCCTCGAGACCTACGACGTCTGCCAGGAGCCGCTGACGGCGGACGACGACCGGGACGAGCCGCTCCCCGTCACCCAGATCGAGCTCACCAAGGCCGAGAACGAAGCCATCGACTGGGCCACCGTCACTGCGGCCGACCTCGTCCGCTTCGCCCAGGCCGACCCTCCCGGCCTCGCCCTCCGCGTCAGCAGCGACCTCGCCCAATCCCCCGAGTACACGTCGCTCGTCGATCCCGGCTGAACTGCGCCGGGATCGAGCCAGTGATCTGCGGCTTCGCCGCGCTGACTGCCTGCCGCTCAGGCACAGCAAGCTGCACCTTCGCAGGTGGGGGGCTCCGGCGGAGCCTCTGCCCCCACGCCCCCCGCCGTACCCCCTACTGCTGGTTCAGTGCTCCCACCCAGCCCGCCGTCGCGGCTGCGATTTGGTCATCGCATCCCTTGAGGTCGTGGCCCTTTGCCTGGAGCCAGAGGTGCGTGACCTCGCCGGGGATGGCCTGGGTGTGCTGCTCCAGCTCGTCGGGGGTGCCGAAGGCGTCTCTCGTGCCGGAGATGAACAGGCAGGGCACCTCGAGGGCAGGCAGGTGGTCGATCCGGAGCTTCTCGGGCTGGCCGGGCGGGTGCAGGGGATAGCAGATGAGCACGAGACCGGCGGCAGGGAGCCCATCGGCCACCGCCATCGAGCAGATGCGGCCGCCCATGGACCGGCCGCCGAGGATGATCTGGGCGGGTTCGACGTCGGCCTCCGTGGCGAGGCGGGCCGCCTCCTCCACGACGGAGGCGAGGAGCTTCGGGGCCCGGTCCGGAGCCCGGCGACCCTCCCGCCGGTAGGGGAAGTCGGCCCGGCTGACGGGCATCGGCGCCAGCGCCGCCTCGATGGCAAGGAGGCTCGGGTGGCTGGCCGCGCTCCCGGCGCCCGGGAAGAGCAGGACTCCGCCGGCCTTCCGGCGCCGGCGGCGCGGGCTCACGACGCCAGGAGGATGCGACGGGCTTCCGTGAGATCGGCGATGCGCTGCGCCGCCTCATCGGCGTCTCCTCCGTGGTCGGGGTGGGCCACTCGGAGCAGCTCCCGGAACTGGCGCTGGATGTCGTCGCGGCCCGGGACCGCCACCACCTCGACCTGGCCGAGGTCGAGCACGCCGAGGGCCCACCGGACCGGATCCCGAAAGGCGGCGGTGGACCAGTCCCGGCTGCGGTCAAGGCCAGAGAGGTGGGCGATGAAGGTGTGGTCGAGCGGGCCCGTCCACCGCATGCCCTTGCGGATGGTGTCCATCACCCGGGCCCTCGCCGTGAGGGGCAGCTGCCCGGCGGCGTAGACGGCGGCGAGGATGTGCTGTGCGGGCGCACCCTTCTCGGACTCGAGCTCGAACGCCAGGTCCTCCCCCTCGCCGACGAGTCGGTGCGTGCTGCGGGTGAGACCGATGCGGTCCTGCTGGAAGCGGTGCCGGAGCCGGGGCTGGGGAACGCGCGTGCCTTCCTGAAGCTGCAGGGTGAGGCGGTGCAGATCATCGAACAGGTCGGGGTCGAGGGCCTCGATGTGCCCGGCCACGACGCCGCCGAGCAGAAGGCCGCCGAACCCCGGGGCCGGCGTGATGGGGAGGTTCAGCCGACAGAGGGCCACCCGTCGGGTGGGCGCGATCGGGCGCGAGTGGAAGACCTCGAGCTCGGCCAGGATCACCGGTTCACGCTAGTGGCGGAGGTCCGGCCGTCCCCAGCGGGCGGGCCTCTCAGATGTAGGGGCGGAGCTCGTCTCGCAAGGAGGTGGCGAGGTCGACCACCTGGTCGCCGTCGGAACCGGGCGACTCCACCAGGTCGGCCAGCGCGCCCGCCCGCGCCACCACGCCGTCCCACCATCCGGCCTCCAGGCCGTAGGGCGCACTGGCGCCGGCCGCCGCCCTCGCCCCCCGCACGAGCGCAGCGGTGCCGTCCTTGTCGTCGGGGTCGTGCGCGAGCTGGTCGGCAGCGATGAACAGCTCGCTCATGGCTTCGAAGCTGGCCGGCCCGCCGACGGTGAGGGTGGCCCCGGGCGTGGTCAGCGCCGCCACGATCTCATCGACGCGCGGCTCGTCGCTCGCCGCCACCAGGAGCTCGTCCTCGTCGAGGCCGTACGGGATGGTGTCGGCGGCCAAGGCGTCGAGCAGTCGCAGGCAGGCGTCGTCTTCCCAGTCGCTGAGGTCGTAGGCGACCTGCTCGTTGACCTCCTCGTCAGCGGAGGAGAGGTCCTCGTCGACCTGGTCCATGATCCGCTCCACCCATGCCTCGTCGGCCGCGGCCACGACGAGGGTGGTGTCCTCCCAGGTGTGCGGCGCCCCGAGCGCCGTGAGCCGGTCCGTCAGCACGCGCCGGTCGGCCTCGGTCCACTCGTCGAGCTCGAAGGTGATCTCGTCGTCCTCTCGACCCTCGAGGTCGTCGAGCCCGGCGATGGACACGTCGCCCTGCTCCTCATCGTCTTCTTCGCCGCGCGGCGTCAGCAGACCCATGGGCACAGCCTGGCACGTGCTCCGTGCCGTCCGGTCCGTCCGACGCCGGGCTGTACCCTTCGGCCCCATGACCGAGAAGCAGCGCCCCGACCGGAACCTCGCGCTGGAGCTCGTGCGCACCACCGAGGCGGCGGCGCTGGCGGCCAGCCGCTGGATGGGGCGGGGCGACAAGAACGGTGCTGACGGGGCGGCGGTGGACGCCATGCGCATCGTGCTCGACACCGTCCCGATGGACGGCCTCGTCGTGATCGGCGAAGGCGAGAAGGACGAGGCGCCGATGCTGTTCAACGGCGAGCGGATCGGCGACGGAACCCCCATGCTCACCGACATCGCCGTCGACCCGATCGACGGCACCACCCTCACCTCGCTCGGCCGGGCCGGCGCCATCGCCGTGATCGCCGTCTCGGAGCGGGGCACGATGTTCGACCCCGGGCCCTGCGTCTACATGGAGAAGATCGCCGTCGGGCCGGAGTGCGTCGGCGTCATCGACCTCAACATGTCGATCACCGAGAACCTGCGGGCGGTGGCCAAGGCCAAGGGCGAGAGCGTGCGCGACGTCACCGCCGTGATCCTCGACCGGCCCCGGCACGAGGCCCTCATCGCCGAGGTCCGCTCGGCCGGCGCCCGCATCCGCCTGATCGACGACGGCGACGTGGCCGGCGCCATCTCCACCGCCTGGCCCGACTCCGGCGCCGACATCCTCCTCGGCATCGGCGGCACCCCCGAAGGCGTCATCACCGCCGCCGCCCTCAAGTGCATGGGCGGCGAGCAGCAGGGCCGGCTGTGGCCACGGGACGACGAGGAGCGCGCCGCCGCCGTCGCCGCCGGCTACGACCTCTCCCGCGTGCTGTCCACCGACGACCTCGTCTCGGGCGACAACTGCTTCTTCTCCGCCACCGGCATCACCGACGGCGAGCTCCTCAAGGGCGTCCACTACGACAGCCGGGGGGCGTCCACCCAGTCGCTGGTGATGCGCTCCAAGTCCGGCACCGTCCGGATGATCAACGCCCGTCACCGCATCAGCAAGCTCAAGGACTACGCCGCCATCGACTTCGAGTAGCCGGTGGGTGGCGTCCGCCGAGGGGAGCAGCCATGACCAAGATCTCCGACCGCTACCGCCGCCGGGCGGCCTCCATGACCGAACGCATCGCCGGCGTCGCCGCCGACGGCTGGGATGCCGCCACCCCGTGCGAAGAGTGGACGGCCACCGACCTCGTCCAGCACCTGGTGGACACCACCGGCATGTTCTTCGGGTTCATCGGTGAAGACCCGCCCGGCGGCCCACCGGCCGCCGAGGATCC
>JBDSUN010000006.1:0-3908 GCA_039927735.1 Acidimicrobiales bacterium
CGGCGGCCGCCGCGCCGCCGGCCGCGCCGGCGCCGGGCGTGACGGCAGTGGGCACGGACTTCAGGCCGCCGGTGCCAGTGGCGCACTGCTCCGGGCCCTTCCGGTCACAGGCCGCGGGCTGCGGTGCGTTGGCGGCCAGGAGGTTGGTGCCATCCGGCGAGAAGGTGGGGTTCTTGCAGGTCGCGATGTTGATGTCCTGGACGACCACGCCGGGGATCTTGCGGATCTGTTCGAAGCTGGCCTGCACGAGGTTGATCGGCATCGGCGAGTAGCCGAGCGAGGCTGATTGCTCCTGGGCCTGGCACATGGCGTAGTAGGAGAAGGCACCGAGCGTCTTGCCCTTGGCCTCGTTGAACTGACCCCGGATCGTCGTGGGGAGGATGATGTACGAGTAGGACGAGAGCTGGTAGTTGCGCGGGTCGGGATCGGTGTACACCCCGTCGAGCTGCTGGGTGAGGTAGTCCTGGGAGCTGGCGTCCGTGTTGATCCCGGCCTTGAGCAGCGAGACGGCGACGTTGTCGGGCGTGGGCTCGGTGTAGAACCCGGCCGCGTTGAGCACCTTGGCCACCGGGAAGCCCGACCCGATGGCGTAGGAGTAGTTGACGTAGCCGATGGCGCCCTCGGCGAAGCTCTGCGACACGTAGGCAGACACGCCGAGGTCCCCCGACTGGGCGATCATGCCGGCGACCGTCGGGTAGAAGGACGTCTGGCCGCAGGCCGGGGCACGGCCCGAGCGGCGGCAGAAGTCGTTCCACACGCCCCCGTGCCGGTTGATCATCCAGCGGGTGAACTGAGCGCTCGAGCCCGACCCGTCGGAGCGGACCACGGGGACGATCTTGCGACCCGGCAGCGTGAGGCCGGGGTTGTCGGCCTGGAGGGCGGGGTCGTTCCAGGTGGTGATGGCCCCGGTGAAGATCTTGGCCACGTTCTCGCCGGACAGTCGCAGGTTGGTGACCCGCTGACCGTTGATCTTCAGGTTGTACATGAACGACGTGCCGCCGGCGGTGACCGGCATGTAGGCGTAGCTCCCGGGAGCCGGGTTCTCCGGAGCCGACCCGTCCTCGGGCCGGAACTGGAACGGGATGTCGGAGGCGGCGAAGTCGACGGTGCCGTTCAGGAAGTTCTTGCGTCCGGCCGTGGATCCGCTGGGGTTGTAGTCGACCGTGATGCCGAACTGGTCCACGTTCACGCGCATGGCGTCGATGGCGCCGGCCGCCCACGAGGAGCCCTCGCCGGAGATGCGCTGGTAGCCGTTGCCGGCTTCGGCGCCTGGCGCGAAGGCGCCCATGCTGAGGACGGCGACGAGGGCGGCCGCGAGGATGCGCAGGAGTCGAGCGGGGGGCGTCATGGCATCTCCAGCGTTCGGTTCTCGAAACGAGCTAGGTCCCTGGCCGACCGGGCCTTCAGGCGGTTGGCCTGACGGCCGCTGACCCGCCCGGCTGGGTGCCCGCCGACGATGCGGGCGATGGCGAAGAGCACGAGGACCACGATCATGAGCACCGCCGCGGTGGCGAACCCTCTGGCCACCAGGGCCTCCTGCGGCGAGCGGACGAACTCGAAGGTCGCCAGGGGCAGCGACACCATCGGGCCCTTCGCAGGGTTGGTGTTCAACGTGGAGGTGAAGCCGGCGGTGAGCAGCACGGGAGCGGTCTCGCCGACGCCACGGGCCACGCCGAGGATGACGGCCGTGGCGAGGCCTGAGCGCGCGGTCGGCAGCACGACGTGGCGGACCGTGCGCCACTGCGGGGCACCGAGGGCGGCCGACGCCTCGCGAAGGTTTCCCGGCACGAGGCGGAGCACCACATCGGCCGACCGGATGATGATCGGCAGCATCATGATGCTGATGGAGATGGCCGCCGCCAGGCCCGACCGTTCGAAGCCGAGGATCAAGATCCAGGTGGCGAAGATGAACAGCCCGGCCAGGATGGAGGGCAGCGCGGTCATGGCGTCGACGATCGTGCGCACGATTCCGCTGGCCCGGCTCGCCGTCTCGTTGAGGTAGACGGCGCAGGCCAGCCCGAGCGGCACCGTCAGCACCAGCGCCAAGGAGATCATGATGAGCGTGCCGACGATGGCGTGCCCGATGCCGCCGACGGTGAGGGGGTCGAGCGGACCGGCGCTGCTCATGTCCTCGTAATAGAGGTTCGTGTGCGCCAGCGCCGCCCGGCCGCGCCACAGGGTGAAGCCCACGACCGAGACCAGCGCCACCCCGGCCACGGCGGCGGCGGAGGCGAGGAGGACGGACATCACCTTGTCGATCACGACCGGCCGGGCCTCGCCGACGGAGACCAGCAGGCCGAAGGTGGCGATGAAGACGACATAGGTGACCACGACGAACCCGAGGGGACCGGCCACGGGGGCCAGCCGACCGAACAGGAGCAGGCCGACGCACACCGCGCTGGCGAAGGCTCCCAGGAGGGTGAACAGATCCTCCGAGGTCACACCCCCCAGCGTTCGTCTCACCTGGGGCCTCTCCGGGGCGTCGGCCGGGCCGCGCAGCACGGTGGCGGGGTGCTGGGCCGAGTCGCGTTCGCTGGGTCGGGTGAGGACGTCTGTCATCGTCAGGCCTCGCTGCTGGCGCCGGAGCGGGAACGGGCAACGAAGGCGGAAGCCGTGAAGTTGACGACGAGCGTCAGGGCGAACAGCGCGAGGCCGGCGGCAAAGAGCGCCGACAGGCCGAACCCGGAGGCCTCGTTGTACCGAAGGGCGATGAGGCTCGACACCGAGTTGCCGCCCGCCTCGAGGACGTGGAGGTTGATGTCGAACCGCGGCGAGATGATGAGGAGCACGGCGATCGTCTCCCCCAGCGCCCGACCGAGGCCGAGCATCGTGCCACCGATCATGCCGCCCCGCCCGAAGGGGATGGCGACGGCGCGGATCATGCCCCAGCGGGTGGCCCCGAGGGCGAAGGCACCCTCTCGCTCTCCCACCGGAACCTGGGAGAACACCTCCCGCATGATCGAGCACTGGATCGGCATGACCATGAGGGCCACGACCAGCCCCGCGATGAATCCCGATGCGGTGTAGACCGTCTCGCTGGCGAGCGGGCTGTTCGGGTCGGCCCCGTCGACCTGGAAGATGGGGATCCAGGAGAGCCAGCTCGAGAGCCAGCGGGAGAGTCCGATCACGTGGCCCTGGAAGAAGTACAGGCCCCACAAGCCGTAGACGACACTGGGGACCGCCGCCATGAGGTCGACGAGCCCGATGAAGGTGGACCGCAGCTTCGGCGGTGCCACCTCGGCGATGAACAGCGCGGTGCCGATCGAGATCGGCAGCGCCACGCTGATGGCGACCAGGGCGATGGCCACGGTACCGATGAGGACGGCGGAGATGCCGAACTGGTTCCGATCCGGCTGCCACTCTGCGGTGGTGAGGAACGAGAACCCCGTCGCCCGCAGGGCCTGGGAGGCTTCGATCGACAGGAAGGTTCCGACCGCCACCATGAGGCCGAGGACGAGGAGCCCGGCGCCCAATGACCCACGACGGAACAACCGGTCGCCGAGGCCGTCCCGGGACACCAGATCGCGGGGAGTGGGAGGTGGTGCGCCGATCGGCGGGGCCACGTGCACGGTGGTCATGGACATGGTCAGCTCGGCCGGGCTCGGCGCAACCACGAGCGGCGGTCCGGCTCGCAGTGCTCCGCCCCATCCAGCCGGTCCACCGGGTCGACGCCGGTGGCGGGCCGCCCCGCGACGAGAAGTGCGTCATCCGCGGCCCGCATGACGAGCACGCTAGGAGAGCCGTCTGTCCCACTCTTGAACGGCAGGTGAACGCTCGCGGGCAGGTCAGCCAACCGCCGGCGGAGGCCGCCCCTACGGTCGGTGCTCGGCCCACCACGCGTCGAGGCGGCGGTAGGCCTCCTCCTCGGGCAGGGGGCCCTCGTCGAGGCGAGCCTCCAGCAGCATGGC
>JBDSUN010000007.1:0-11701 GCA_039927735.1 Acidimicrobiales bacterium
GGCTACAACGTCGTCGCCATCCCGGTCGCCGCCGGCGCCCTGCAGTGGGCCGGGATCACCATGCCCCCGGCCGTGGGCGCCATCTTGATGAGCGTCTCCACCATCGCGGTGGCCGCCAACGCCCAGCTCCTCCGTCGCCTCGACCTCCGAGCCGACCCGGCCAGCGACCCCGCAGACCCCACCGCCAAGCCCGCCTTGCTGGACGCCGAGACAGCCGCCGGCGGCCGGTCATGACGAGCGATCGGCTTCCCACGAGCCCCGCACGAGAGCGGGTGTTCCTGCTGGCGCTGCTGGCGTGCTGCGCCGGGCCGATGCTCGCCATCGTCGTGCTCACCTCGGTCCTCGGCATGACCCTCGGACCGGCCAGCGCCCTCACCCTCGGGCTGGTCGCGGCCCCCGTCTGCATCGCCCTGATGCTCAACCGACACCGCCGAACCACCACTCACCCCGGAGACCAACCATGACCCGATCCCGAACCCTCCTTCTCGCCACCGGCACGCTGCTGGCCGCGGCGGTCGCCGCCTGCGGCAACACCGACGACACCAGCGCCGTCGCCGAGAGCGATGCCCGCACCATCGAGATCGACATGGCCGACAACGCCTTCGAACCGGACACCCTCGACGTCACCGAAGGAGAGACCGTCCGCTTCGTGTTCACCAACACGGGCGACGTCGCCCACGACGCCTTCGTCGGCGATCAGGCCGCCCAGGACGACCACGGGATGGAGATGAGCGAGAACGACGCTGGAATGGAAGGCCATGGCAGCGACGGCGACGCCGTCACCGTCGATCCCGGGGAGACCGGCGAGCTCACCCACACCTTCGAGGAGACCGGCAGCCTCGAGATCGGCTGCCACCAGCCCGGCCACTACGAGAGCGGCATGAAGCTCGCCCTCGATGTCACCTGACGCCCACCTCCCAAGGAGCACTCGCCATGAGCACCACCAGCACGTACCGCGTGAACGGCATGACCTGCGGCCACTGCGTCGGGGCCGTCACCACCGAGCTGTCCAAGCTCGACCAGGTCACCGACGTGGAGGTCAGCCTCGACGCCGGCCAGGCCACCATCACCAGCGACGCCCCCCTCGATGAGGATGCTGTCCGGGCTGCCATCGACGAAGCCGGCTACGAGCTCGTGACATGACCGTCCCCGCCCGGTTGGCGGCCTTCGCCGTCGCCCTCGTCGCCATCTTCGGGATCGGGTTCGGGATCGGCACCGCCACCGACACGAACTCCGGTCCCGCCCCCACCGCCCCCACCCACGGAGAGCACGCGCCATGACCGCCGTGACCGACCCGACCAGCGACACCTCAGGAGCGCCGACGGACGTCGAGCTCCGCATCGGCGGGATGACCTGCGCGTCCTGCGCGGCCCGCATCGAGAAGCGCCTCAACCGCCTCGAGGGCGTCAGCGCCACGGTCAACTACGCCACCGAGCGGGCCAAGGTCACCTACGGCTCGGCCGTCACCCCCCATGATCTCGTCGCCCAGGTCGAGGCGACCGGCTACTCCGCGACCCTTCCGACCGCACCTGGGTCGGCCACCGCCGCCCAGGACGAGGCGGACGACGACGAGCTGGCCACGTTGGTGCTGCGCCAGCGCCTCTTGATCTCCTTTGCCCTCACGGTGCCGGTGGTGGCGATGGCCATGATCCCGGCACTGCAGTTCGAGAGCTGGCAGTGGCTGTCGCTCACCCTTGCCACCCCCGTGGTGGTGTGGGGTGCCGCCCCGTTCCACCGGGCCGCGTGGATGAACCTGCGTCACGCCGCCGCCACCATGGACACCCTCATCTCGGTGGGGGTGCTGGCGGCCTACGGCTGGTCGCTGTACGCCCTGTTCCTCGGGGAAGCCGGCGACCCGGGCATGACCATGAGCTTCGACCTCACCCCGTCGCGCGGTGGTGGCGAGCACGAGATCTACCTCGAGGTGGCCGGCGCTGTCACCGTGTTCATCCTGGCCGGCCGGTACTTCGAGGCCCGAGCCAAGCGCCGGTCCGGTGCGGCCCTTCGGGCCCTGTTGGAGCTGGGTGCCAAGGATGTGGCCGTGCTGCGGGACGGCCAAGAGCTCCGTCTCCCCGTATCGGAGCTGGCCGTGGGCGACCGATTCGTGGTGCGCCCGGGCGAGAAGATCGCCACGGACGGCACCGTCGACGAAGGCACCTCCGCCATCGACGCCTCGCTCCTCACCGGTGAGAGCGTGCCGGTGGAGGTCGCCCCGGGCGACGCCGTCGTGGGGGCCACGGTCAACGCCGGTGGGCGGATCGTGGTGCAGGCCACCCGGATCGGGTCCGACACCCAGCTGGCCCAGATGGCCCGCCTCGTCGAGAACGCCCAGATGGGCAAGGCCCCCGTGCAGCGCCTAGCCGACCGGGTGTCGGCGGTGTTCGTGCCGGTCGTGATCGCCCTAGCGGTGGGCACCCTCGGGTACTGGCTCGGGACCGGCGACCCGGCCACCACCGCCTTCACCGCCGCGGTCGCCGTATTGATCATCGCCTGCCCGTGCGCCCTCGGCCTCGCCACCCCCACCGCCCTGCTGGTGGGCACCGGCCGCGGCGCCCAGCTCGGCGTGCTCATCAAGGGCCCCGAGGTCCTGGAGTCCACCCGTCAGGTCGACACCATCGTGCTCGACAAGACCGGCACCGTCACCACCGGCCGCATGACGCTTGTGGAGGTCTACACCGCCGCCGGGATCGACGAGACCGAGGCCCTCCGCCTCGTCGGTGCCGTCGAGGACGCCAGCGAGCACCCCATCGCTCGGGCCATCGCCGCCGCCGCCCGCGACCGACTCGGCGACCTTCCGCCTGTCGAGTCCTTCGCCAACCGCGCCGGCCTCGGCGTCGAGGGCGTGGTCGACGGGCACGCGGTGGTCGCCGGCCGGGCCCGGCTGCTCACCGACTGGTCGCTCGAGCTCCCGCCCGATCTCGATGCCGCCCGAGAGGCCGCCGAGGCTGCCGGCCGCACGCCCATCGCGGCCGGCTGGGATGGCCAGGTCACCGCCCTGTTCGTGGTGGCCGACACCCTCAAGCCCACCTCCGCCGCCGCCATCGCCGGGCTGCGTCAGCTCGGGCTGCGCCCCGTGCTGCTCACCGGCGACAACGAGCGGGCCGCTCGGGCCATCGCGGCGGAGGTCGGCATCGACGACGTGATCGCCGAAGTCCTACCCGAGGACAAGGTGGCGGTGATCACCCGGCTCCAGGGTGAAGGCGCCGTGGTCGCCATGGTGGGCGACGGCGTCAACGACGCCGCCGCCCTCGCCCAAGCCGACCTCGGCCTCGCCATGGGCACCGGCACCGACGCCGCCATCGAGGCCAGTGACCTCACCCTGGTCCGCGGCGACCTCCGGGCCGCCGTCGACGCCATCCGCCTCTCCCGGCGCACCCTCGCCACCATCAAGGGCAACCTGTTCTGGGCCTTCGCCTACAACGTCGCCGCCCTCCCCCTCGCGGCCGCCGGGCTCCTCAACCCGCTCATCGCCGGCGCCGCCATGGCCTTCTCCAGCGTCTTCGTCGTCAGCAACAGCCTTCGCCTCCGCCGCTTCAAGGCCCTCCACGACACCGGCCCGAGCGAGTGACTCCCCCGCCGTCGGCCTCCGGCTTCCAGACTTTTGGTCAGAGATCCTCGAGGAGGGTCTCCATCTCGGCGATCTCAGCCTGCTGACTGGACTTGATCGCTTCGGCGAGGGCCAGGGCATCGGGGAACTCACCCTCGTCGATCTGCGTCTCGGCCATCTCCACCGCACCCGTGTGATGCGCCAACATCGCCTCGAGGAAGAGCCGATCGAACTCGGCCCCTGAGGCGTCCTCGAGGTCGGTCATCTCTTGGTCGGACATCATCCCGGAGCCGCCGTCCATCTCGTCCATGCCGCCCCCGGCCTCCTCGCCCCAGCCAGCCAGCCACCCTTCCATCTGGTCGATCTCCGGTGCTTGGGCTTCCTCGATCCGCATGGCAAGGTCCTTCACCTCGGTGCTCTGTGCCCGATCCGGCGCCAGCTGTGCCATCTCCACCGCCTGCTCGTGGTGCGGGATCATCATCTGGGCGAACTCGACGTCGGCGTCGTTGTGGGCTGCCGAAGCCTCCCCGTTGGACTCTGATCCGACGTCGACGCTGGAGTCGTCGTCAGACGAGCACGCCGCACCGAGGATCAGGGTCAGTCCGAGGGCAGCGGTGAGGGCACGCATTCGCATCGCAAGGGCTCCTTGGTGGGGGGGTCCCCAGACCGTACCCATCTCGGACATCGTGTAGTAGTCGGGGCAGTTCGATGCCAAGGCGCTCGCGGCGTGCATCGACGCCTCCCAGGACTGCGCGACGGCGTGCACCTCCTGGGCCAACGCCTGCCTTGGCGCGGCCATCCTCAAGGCGTGCGCGGAGGCTTGCCGGCTGTGCGCGGAGGAGTGCGAGCGGCACGCCGAGATGCACGAGCACCGCCGGGTGCGCCGAGCCTGCCGCCGTTGCGAAGAGGCCTGCCTGAAGCTGCTCGGCCTGACGGTTGTCGACGAGCCGTCTCCCACCTGGACGGTAGGGCGAAGCTCACGCACCGTCGGAGCGGGATGGAGGTGGTCCTGGCGGACGAGCTCGGGCGGCCGTCTCCGCCGCGTCCGAAGCGGTGTCGAGCTTCGGGGTGCGGCGGACGAAGACGAGCCAGCCAGTCGATGCCGTGACCAGGGTGAGGGCCGTGAGCTGGCTTCCGGACAGACCGAGCAGGACGGTGTCATCGATGCGGTAGAAGTCCTCGACGAAGCGCCCGGCGCCGTACCATCCGGCTGCGAAGATGATCAAGAAGCCGTCCCAGCGCTTGTGGCGGCGCAGCAACAGCAGCGCCACCAACAGGCCGCCGGCGTTGATCATGTCATAGAGCGCCGGCATGTGGACACCGGACCCGACCGGCGCCACGCACGGCGATGCGCTGTCAGCCCCTGTGCAGGTGAACCCGAGCCCGAAGTCGGTGGGCTTCCCGAGGTGGTCGCCGACCACGAGATCGCCCACCCGGCCGATCAGGATGCCGAGCGCCAAGCCCGGGGCAACTGCGTCCATGAGGCGCCAGAACCGCAGGCGCTCGATGTGCATCACCGGCACCGCCGCGAGCACTCCGCCGGCGATGCCCCCGAACAGCGAGATGCCGCCCTCCCACACGGCCAGCACCGACAGCACATCATCAGAGAAGTCGGACCAATGGTTGACGGCGTACGCGAACCGGGCGCCGATGAGCGCACCGATGGCACCCCGGTAGAGCATCCGGTGGATCACCTCGTCATCGATCCCTCTCTCCCTCGTGGTGGCGAGCAGCAGCCGAGCGCCGGCGAGGAAGCCCACCGCAGTGGCGATGCCGTGCGGCGACACCCGCAGCGGCCCCAGCACCAGGTACTCGATCGGATCGAACTGCACGAGCGCCATCACGACGCCGCCGGACCCTCGGTGCTCATGCGGGCGACGTTACCGTGGTCCGACAGGCTGTCGTAGCCGGGCACCCGGGTGTGCCATCTCCGACAGACTGTCGTTCCGTGGGCCAGCCCGGTTGGATACGCTCCAGTCGCGGTGAGCACCCACAAGCTTCCCAGCGGCGAGCTGGAGAACCAGGTCCTCGAGATCCTGTGGTCGCACGGCGCGCCGATGACGACGCGCGAGGTCCATCACGTCCTGTCTGAGCGGCGCCAGCTCGCCTACACGACGCCGATGACGATCCTCGTCCGGCTCTGGGAGAAGGGCCTGCTGCATCGCGAGCCAAGGGGACGGGCGTTCGCCTATCAACCCGTGCTGGACCGCGACGAGAGTGCCGCCAACCGCATGCGGCAGGTGCTCGCGACTGCAGGCGACCACTCCGTGGCCCTGACCCGCTTCGTCGAGTCGCTCCCCGCCAAGGAGCGAGTCCAGCTCGAGGCGGCCCTGCGGGCCTCGCTGGAAACGACGTGACCGCCCTCCTGGTCGCCACCGGCTTGGCCCTGCTGGTCCTCCCAGGTGTGCTGGTGCAGTCGTGGGATCACCTCTCGCCGCGCGACTGGACTCGCCTCAACCTGGCCTCGCTCAGCCTGGGGTTGTGGGCGATTCGCATCGGGCTCCTGCTCAGCGCCAGCCCCACACTCCTGCGCGCCCTCGGCGTCGAACACGTCGCCGTGGCCTGTCACGAGCTCTTTGGTCCCATGCTCCCAGGCGGCGCGCCCATCGGCTGGGCGAGCGCAGTCGCCTTCGCTCTCCTCGAGCGCGCCATGCACCAGTCGAGGCGCCAGACCCGCCAGGCCCTCGGCGTTGTCCGCGTGGAGGCCTGGCTGGGCGCTCGGAACACCGTCGACGGCGTCGATGTCGTCCGTCTTCCGACCAACGAGCCCCTGGCCTACGCAGTCGCGGGCTCGCCCCCTCAGGTGGTGATCAGCGAGGGACTCGTCGAGGCGCTGTCCGAGCGAGAGCTCGAGGCGTTGGTGCGCCACGAACGCAGCCACCTCGTCCACAACCACCAACGCCACCTCTCATTGGCCAACGCCGCCGAGGCCGCCGTCGGTTGGCTCGGTCCGGTGCGGCACTCGATCGATGCGCTTCGCTTGGGGGTGGAGCGGTGGGCCGATGAGGATGCCGCCGCCCTGCCGACAGAACGCCCACTCGTGCGAGCCGCCTTGGCCAAGGTCACGGCCACGATGTTGGGCCCCGTGCCGAGCTTCACGACCGGCTGCACCATCCTCGACCGGCTGGCGGCCCTCGACCGCGACCCACCCGCGCCTACCGCCATCACCCGCGCCACCGCAGTGGTACCCCTCGTGTGCCTCTCAGTCCTGGCGGGCGCGACGCTCGCCGCGTGGAGCACGTTCACGCATCACGGACTTCTTGCGACGATCGGCCTCTGCCCGTTCTGACAGTCGGCTACGACAACGGCACCATGACCGTGCACAGGATGCGGGCGAGGGGGCTTCCCGCCACGGTGAGGCGGGCGAGCAGACCGAGACGACCTCCTTTCGGGCGGTGCGCGTCTGGCGCGATGCCGCGGTAGCCAGTTCTCGCGTCGAGGAGCTGGAGCCAGCAGCGGGCCGGGCCTCGTCGACCAGCGCCAGTCACCCACGAAGTCGGCGGCGAAGGCTCGAATGCATGCCCGCACGTTCTCGTCGCCGTGACGCCGGATCAGTACCGGGTGGAACTCGTAGTCGGCGAGCAGACCGTGGCTGGGGTCACGGGTGGGCGTGCCGTCTAAGCACACCCCGAGCCCGTTCAGGGTGCCGGGCGTTCCTCGGATGACGCCGGCGACGCCCGACGACGACCGGGAGGTCCACCACCCGTCGCTCTCCTCCCCATCGAGCTCGACCCACCAGTGGCCGTAGGAGCGGCCGGTGAGCGGGACGTTGCGCTTCACCGTGACGTACTCGACCGTTCGCGGCACCGTCATCGCTTCTTGTCGCCCTTGCCCTTCTTGCCCTTCTTGCGGCGGTTGGCCCGCCTCATCGAGTCCCGGCGACGCTCCCGCCGAACTGCCCGTAGCCGACGGCGCTCGGCCCGGCGCTCGACGCGGGACAGTTCGGGCTCGGGGACCTCGGGACCGCCATCGCTCACGGCCAGACGACCCACCGAGACGGGACTGGCATCATCGCTGCCTTCACGATCTCTCGTCGGCGAGGCTCAGCTCCGGCCCGGGCGCAGTGACGGTGTGGTCATAGCGCAGGGCCTCCATCAGCTCCTCGACGATCTCGTCGGTGCGGCCGGCGACCATCGCCGACGCCACGCAGGTCTCGAGGTGGTTCTGCAGCACGATGCGACTCGCCCGCTCCAGCGACCCCTGCACGGCGGAGAGCTGCTTCATCAGGATCGGGGCAGTAGGTGTCGTCCTCGACCATCCGGATCACTGCGTCCAGGTGCCCGCGGGCCGTCTTCAGCCGGTTGACGACTGCCTTCTCGTGCATGTCCTACACAGCGGAACCCTACCCCACCCGGGGTAGGATTATCCCCAAGCGGTTGTCGTCAGGACTCGGTTTCGCCCAGGTAGCGGTCGGGGTCGGCGGTGAACTGATGAGCGCAGTCGAGGGAACAGAACCAGTGCTCGACGTCTGCGTGACGGATGCGGCCCACCGCCGCCCGGCAGCTGACCCGCATGCGACAGACGGGGTCGACGGTCAGGTCGACTCGCGTCGGGCACAGCTCGATCGTCCACAGGTCGACGGCGTCGAGCACGTTGCGGAGGTGGTGGGCGCCGAGCGGGACGATGTCGAGCGCGAGCTCTCGCGCCGCAGCGGCGACCGTGGCGGTGCACAGTGCCTCTCCACTCCCAGCCCGACTGGCTACTCGCGCAGCGAGGTTGACCGTGCCGCCGAAGAAGTCTCCGTCACGAACGAGCACCGCCCCGTGGTGAAGGCCCGCCCGAAGCTCGAGGAACAGCTCAGCGTCGTAGCAGGTCTCGAACACCCCTCGGACAGCGACAAGCGCCGTGGCTGGGTCGGGGGCCGCCAGCATGACCGCGTCGCCGATGGTCTTCACCAAGCTCGCCTCGGTGTGAGCGACGGCGCGACGAGTCGTGGCGACAAACGTGTCGATGAGCTCGACCGCGGTGGTGTCGCCGTGGACCTCGGTCAGGGCGGTGAAGCCGGCCAAGTCCACGAAGGCGATCGTCCGATCCTCTGTCACCGTCGGGCTTTCCCACCGGCGCCGGACGCGCCGATGTGCGCAGACGACCGTACCGTGAACACGAGCATCCCGAGGATGGCGGCGTACAGGGTGACCCCTCCGACCACCTGCAGGCCGCTGGACGGGCGCTCCGGCGGCTCGTAGAGCGGCCGGAGCACGCGGGCCGTCGCTTCGCCGCCCGCCAGCGGGGCCCACAGCTCGACCTGCCGGTCACCGTCGGTGAGCTCGACGTAGATGAACCAACGTCCCACGGCTTCTGCATCAATGACCCCGCTGTATCGACAGGAGCCAGCGACTTCGAGCGTGCCGACGTTGGTGGTGCCGGCTCGACGGGCCGCGATGCGCCGGGCGATGAGGTCTCCGCAGGACGCAGAGCGGACGTCGAGCTCGACCACGACTGATCCGGCATCGACGCGCTCGACGGTGAGCGTGGCCTCACGGGTGGGGCGCCCTTGGCCAGGGTCGTGGGCCCCCGCGTCGGGGGCCAGAACGAGGCCGACGCTCAGCGTCACGACCACGAGAGCAGCGCCCGCCGGCAGCACCGCGGGACGGGCCCAACCGCCTCGGTGGGTGATCACGGAGACGCCGGCGGCGGCCAGCCCGGCCAGCGCCAGGGCGGCCGGGAGGTTGGTGGCGGACACCGCCGTGGCCGCGCCTCCGAAGGCCTTCAGCCAGAGGAACCAGATCAGGGTCGCCCCGAGGGCCTCGCCCACCAGCCGCAGGCTGCGGCGGAGAGGCACGCGCTCTGCGACCTCGTGCAGGACGGCCAGCACGAGGATGGGGGGAACGATGGTGGCGCTGTGACCGAGGGCGGCGAGGAGACCCACGACCCCGACTCGGATCACCGTGTAGACCCCGGCAGCCACGATGAGCGACCGACGACCCGGCAGGAGGCGACGAACGATCTCGATGGCGAGGAGCCAGCCGGCGACGGCCACCGGCAGGTAGGTCCACTCGGGAAACTGGGGGACGTCGGAGTCGAACTCGAACACGGGCACCTGCAGCACGCCGATGACCGTCGACGCCCCGAGGAGCTGCGCCGCCCTCCCCCACCGGCCCGCGACGGTGGCGGCGACCGCGAGCACCCCCGTGGCGAGCATCAGTGCCGCCAGAACGGCGAACATGTGCGGCGGCGACCACGCCACCGCATCTCGGCCGAAGGCCCGGTGCCAGACCTCGTCCAGAGGCGCCGAGACCAGGACGGCGGCACCTCCTGTGAGGGCCAAGCGCTGAGCGGGGCCCCAGGGGCGGCGGCCCAGGAACGCCACCGCGGCAGTGGCCGCGAGAACGCTGAGGTAGAGCACGATGTGCGGCGGCGCCAGGAACGTGTCCCGGCCACGGTCGGTGTGCCAGGTGTCGTCCCAGTAGGTGCCGACGAGGGCGGATACGCCGCCGACGGCTGCGATCAGCAGCACCGTCTTCGATGGGTTGCAGTTATGTATCGCCATCGGTACACGAGCATACTGTTTCTGACTAAGCATTGTCGCTAGACTGAGCTGATGAGCGAGCACCAGGGCATCGACAAGGGGATCGTGGACGCTGCGCAGGCGCTCGTCGTCGGGGCAGGGCTGTCGAGCCTGACCATCGACCGGCTGGCCGCGGCATCGGGGACGAGCCGGATGACCCTGCACCGCCGAGGCATCAAGCGGACCAACGTCGTGGACGCCTTGGTCCAGCGCGCCGGGGAGGCCTACGTCGCCGCCCTGTGGCCAGCGCTCACCGCGCCCGGAACCGGCGCCGAGCGACTGGCGATGGCCCTCGACGCCATCTGCGCCACCGCCGACGACAACCTCGCGCTCTTCTCCGGGCTCTTCGGCGAGCCCGACTCCCCCTTCCATCGAACCGGAGGCCACGACGAAGACCGCGAGACGGCCGACCTGTTCGTCGATCCCCTCGCCCGACTGCTGCGAGATGGTGCCCTCGACGGCACCATCGCGGCCGCTCCCGACGTGGGAGAGACCGCCGCCGTGCTGTTCAACCTGGCCGGCTGGGGCTACATCCACCTCCGCCACGCCCAAGGCTGGTCAGCGGCACGAGCTCGTCCGGCCGTCATCGCCTTCGCACTAGCCGCCGTCGGCGTTGCGCCCAGCTGAGCGACCCCACCCCGGCGATGTGAGCGAAGTCCGCGGCGTGGATCCGCTACACCACCGCGGCACATCAGCCTCGGCGGTACCGGCGGGATGGGTGCGTGTCTCAACGCGGGGCGGGTTCGCTGAAGCGTTCGGGATCGGCGGTGAACTCGTCGTGGCAGTGGGTGGAGCAGAACCACCAGGTTCGCCCGCCGACGGTGACGGTGGGGTTGCCGGCGGGTTCGACGGTCATCTCGCAGACGGGGTCGGTGACCATGGCGGCGAGCTCCCGGAATGCGCCGTCCTCGAGCCAGAGGACACGATCGGCGACCTGGCGGAGGCGTTCGTCGTGGCTGACGATGACGATGCTGCGGCCGTCCTCCTCGGCGAGCCGCCGGAGGAGCCGAGCGATCTCGCGGCCGTGGCCGGAGTCGAGGTTGGCGGTGGGTTCGTCAGCGAGGACGACGGTGGGGTTGTTGGCGAGGGCGCGGGCGATGGCGACCCGTTGCTTCTCACCGCCGGAGAGCTGGTCCGGTCGGAAGTCGAGCCGGCCGGTGAGGCCGACGCGGCCGAGGAGCTCGGTGGCGCGGTGGCGGGCGTCGCGGCCGACGGTGCCGGCGAGGTTGCAGGCGAGCTCGACGTTCTCGCGGGCGGTGAGGGCGGAGAGGAGGTTGAAGTCCTGGAAGATGAAACCGAGGTGGGTGGCCCGCAGCGCCGGGAGCCGGCGTTCGGGGGCGGTGGCGAGGTCCATCCCGTCGATCACGACCGAGCCGCTCGTCGGGCGAAGCATGGCACCCAGCATCAGGAGCAGGGTGGTCTTTCCGCTCCCGGAGGGTCCCATGATCAGGACGACCTCGCCGGGTTCGATGTCGAGGTCGACGGCGTTGACAGCATGGACCGCGATGTCACCTTTGCCGAAGGTCTTGGTGAGCTCGCGCACGGAGATGGCCGGCATGGTCATGGCCTCCTGAAGGCGGTGGCGGGGTCAGCGCGCTGCACTCGGCGTAGCGGGATGAGTGAGGCGAGGGCGCCGACGATCAGGG
>JBDSUN010000008.1:0-7805 GCA_039927735.1 Acidimicrobiales bacterium
AGCCTGGGCTGACCGCCTGGGTGTCGGCCATGACGGCCGGCGACGTGAGCACGGTGCTCGAGCCGGACCCATCGACGGCGGCGCCCGACGCCTACCCGCTGACCGTCCTCACCTACGCCGCCGCCGCTCCGCTGGCCCTCGACGCAGCGGCGCGTGACGACTACGCCACCTTCGTGGAGTACGCCGCCGGCGCCGGCCAGGTGTCGGGTCGGGAGCTGGGGCAGCTCCCGCCGGGATACGTGTCCCTCCCGCCGGCGCTGCAGGCGCAGGCCGTGGCCGCCGCCCGCACGATCCGCGAGCTCCAGGCTGCGCCGACCATCGTGGGGCCCCCCAACCCGGCGACCGGTGGGCCGCCGCTCTCGTCGTCGGGCACCGGGGCGTTCACCCGCCCGAGCGCCTCCGCCAGCGGCGCCGGCGCCGGTGCGACCCCGGCGGTGGCTCCTGCTCCCGCCGTCGAGGCGGCCGTCACGACGACCAAGGCCCCGACGCCGTCGGGCCTGCTCACGCCGATCCTTGCTCTGGCCCGCAACCGGTTCGTGCTGCCGGGCCTGGCCGGCATCGCGCTGCTCTCGGGCCTCGGGGCCCTCGAGATCACCAAGCGACCCCGGCGCCGACCTGGCGGTCCTGTCGAGCCGGCGGTCGGGGCCGGATGACGGTGACCGCCAACCGCTCCCGCCTCCGCCGAGCCGCGGCCGTGGCCATCCTGGCCCTGCTGCTCGCCGCGTCGGTCGTCGCGCCGGCGGGCGCCGGCTCGGTGCCCGTCGGTGACGTCGAGCTGGACCCCGGCGAGGGTGGCAGCACCACCCGCTTCGCCCTCCGGCTCCCCGAGGGTGCCTCCTGCCCCGGCGACAGCGCCAACGACGGCTACCGCGTGAACAGCTATCTGGTGCCGATCGCCGTCGAACCCACCGCCGTCACCTACAACGGCACCGGCCCCATCCCCTACGCCTACGGCACCTACGCCGACTACCGCACGCCCCTCTACGACGTGGAGACCAACTCCGTCGCCAGCGTCCAGACGGCGAACGCGGTCGTGCCCGGAGAGCCGGGCCCCATCGTGAACCTTCCCGCCTTCGACTTTGCGGTGTTCGGCCCTGGCGACCTGCCGGCCGGCCGGTACAACGTGGGCATCGCCTGCACCCTGCTGAACGAGATCGTCAGCGTGTGGAACACCGAGCTGGTGGTCACCGAGGCCCCTGACGACCAGCCGGCCCAGATCCGTTGGGCGGCCGTCGACGGAGGCGGCGAGAGCGACGCCTCCTCGGGCACCTCGTCCGGGGTGGTCGCCACCGTCGGCCTGGCCGGCGTCGTCGGTCTCATCCTCATCTTCGTCACCCGGCGGCGGCGCATGCCGCAGCCGGCCGTCACTGCTTCCCTGGAGGACGCATGAACACTCGCCGAGAGGTCCTGCGCCGCATTGCCGGCGTCACCACCCGAACCGGAGCCGCGGCCAGTGCCGCCATGGCCCTCCTCAGCGTCGTGGGGCTGTCCGTGTCCGGGCTGTCACCCGCGGCGGCCGCCACCGCAGGTACGGCCGAAGTCGTCTACCCGTCGGAGGGTGCCCCGACCGACGGCCAACCGCTCGACGCTGGCGGGAGCACCACGGCCTTCAGCCTCAGCCTCCCCACCGGCGCCGCCTGCACCGGCGACAGCGCCAACGCCGGCTATCGCGTGCAGAGCTACATGGTGCCTGACAGCGTGGACCCGAACACCCTCACCTTCGACCTGTCAGGACCCATCCCCACCGCGGTCGGGGCCGACTTCCGCCAGCCGCTGTTCGACCCGGCCGGCACGCCCTACACCGAAGCCCAGACGGCCAACGCCACCGTGCAGCCCGGCCCCGGACCGATCGTCAACGTCCCGGCGTTCGACTACCACCTTTTCTCGCCCGGCAACATCCCCGCTGGGGACTACAACATCGGCATCGCCTGCACCAAGGGGCCGGCCTCGGACACGCAGCTCGACAAGTTCTGGAACGTGCGGGTGGCCTTCGCGGCGGACGCCGCCGACCAGCCGGCCCAGATCGCCTGGACGGTGAGTGGAGACCAGACCACCACCACGACGACCGAGGGCGGCTCCACCACGACCACCACGGAAGGCGGCTCGACGACCACGACGACGGGCGATGGCTCGACCACGACCTCGGCCGGCGACGGGTCCACGACCACCACCGTCGCCGATGGCTCCACGTCGACGACCACCGCCTCCTTCGTGGCTGACGGCGGCTCGCCGAGCGGTACCGCGGTGGCCGGCTCCCTCACCGGTCTGCCCGTGACGGGCAGCTCGCCTCTGGCACTCCTCCTCTGGTCGGTGCTGTTGCTGCTCTGCGGTCGCGCTGCCGTCCTCCTGGCCCGACCGCCGCGAGCGCGGCCCGAGAAGACATGACGGCGGTGGCCGCCGGGCCCCGGCTGAGCTGGTGGGCCCGGCGGACGGCGGTCACGGTTCCCGAGCTCAGCCCCCGCCTGCACCTGGCGCGGGGCGCCCTGATCGGGCTGTCCGTGGTCTGCGTCAGCTTGCTCGTACAGATGCTGGTCGTGAGCAACCTGCAGCAGCGCGCCGCCCAGCAGCAGGCCTTCGACCGCTTCCGCGGGGAGCTGGCCGCCGGCACGGCCCCGATCGGTCCCACCGGCCGCGATGCGCGACGGCTGGCCCCCGCCACGCCGATCGCCTACCTCGAGATCCCCTCGATCGGTCTGCGACAGGTCATCGGGGAGGGCACGACCCCCAGCGACCTGTTCAGCGGTCCGGGCCACCGACGCGATTCCCCCTTCCCCGGTCAGGTCGGCGCCAGTGTGGTGCTCGGCCGCCGCTCGTCCTTCGGGGGCCCCTTCGCCCGCATCGACGAGCTGCGCTCAGGGGCCCTCATCCATGTGACCACCGGGCAAGGCGAGTTCGACTACCGCGTCATGGGCCAGCGCAAGGAGGGCGACCCGGTGCCGCCTCCGGCCGAGCCGGGCGGAGGCCGCCTCCTGCTGGTGACGGCCGACGGCCGCCCCTTCATGCCCGCTGGTGTCCTCCGGGTCGACGCCGAGCTGGCGAACGACACCCCGGCGGTGGGTGGCCCGGCTCCGCTGGTGGCCGCCAGCGGGCTTCCGGCGGCGGAACAGGTCATGGGGGCCGACACGAGCACCGTGTGGGCCCTGGTGTTCTGGCTGCAGCTCCTCACCGTGCTCGCCATCGCCGCAGTGTGGGCCTGGCACCAGTGGGGGCGGGCCAAGGCCTGGGTCGTGTTCCTCCCCCCGCTGCTGCTGGCGGGCCTCGGCGCCACCGGCGAGGCCGCCCGGATGATCCCCAACCTGCTGTGAACGTTCAGGAGCCCCCTCAGATGTCGACCTTCGACCTACCGGATGCCACCCAGACGATCGACTTGGGTCGCTCCGATCCCCTCGACCGGCCCACGGTCGCTCACCCGCCGATCATCGACGAACCCGTTCTCGCGACGCGGCGACGGTTCTCGGCTCGACCGACCTTCGGGAGGAAGACCTCCGTGGACGCCGGGCGGTCCGCGTCGGCGGGGCCGTCGGCTCCGCTGGCCGGGCTCGAAGCCCGCAGCATCTCGGCGTGGTTCGGCTCCCACAACGTGCTCGATCGAGTGTCCCTGGTGATGCCAGCCGGCCAGGTGACCGCCCTCATCGGCCCGTCGGGATGTGGCAAGTCCACCTTCTTGCGGATCCTCAACCGGATGCACGAGCTCATCCCGAGCGCGGCCCTCGCCGGGGAGGTGCTCCTGGACGGGGAGGACGTCTACGACCCATCGAAGAAGCTCACCGACGCCCGCCGGCAGATCGGCATGGTCTTCCAGAAGCCCAACCCGTTCCCGGCCATGTCGATCTACGACAACGTCGTCGCCAGCCTCCAGCTCACCGGCACCAAGGCTAGCGGTGACGAGAAGGACGAGATGGTGGAGACCTGCCTGAGCAAGGCCGGCCTATGGACCGAGGTGCGGGATCGCCTGCGCCAGCCGGGTGGTTCGCTCTCGGGTGGCCAGCAGCAGCGGCTCTGCATCGCCCGGGCCCTCGCCATCCGACCACGCGTGCTGCTCATGGACGAGCCCTGCTCCGCTCTCGACCCCACCTCCACCCGGCGGATCGAGCAGACCATCGAGGAGCTCGCCTCCGAGGTGACCATCGTGATCGTCACCCACAACATGCAGCAGGCCCAGCGGGTGTCGCACCGGTGCGCCTTCTTCCTGGCCGAACAGGGCACCCCCGGGATCATCGTGGAGCACGGGCTCACCGAGGCCATGTTCGGGTCGCCGCAGGATCCCCGCACCACCGACTACGTGCACGGCCGCTTCGGCTGACCAGGAAGGGCGACCTTCTCCAGCTCCCGTCCCGGAAGTCTTCACCTTCGGGCCACGTGGGCGACGGACTGGTTGGTCATAGTGCCCAGCGTGCGGCGAGACAGACGTCGTGCCGCCTGGGCGATGCCCGCTCCGGCGATCAAACCCAAAAGGGGAACGATCTTGTACACGAACTCGTTGAAGTCGAGGTGCACCAAGGTGGCCGCAGTGGCTGCCGGCGCCCTCGTCGCCATGGGCGGGCTGATCTCCATCGGAGACACGGCCACGGCCGATCCCAAGCAGTACTCCGCCGTCACCGGCACCGGGTCCGACACCACCCAGGACGTCGTGAACGCCCTGGCTGGCTTCACCAGCGGCAACACCTACACGCCCGTGCAGAGCAGCGCTCTCTCCGGCAAGCGCCAGATCGCGTCGTGGGACGCCACGCCGGTCGGCACCTGCATCACGCCCAAGGCCCCAGGCGCAACCTTTGACCGCCCGAACGGGTCGTCCGCCGGTCGCCGGGCGCTCAGCCGCTCGATCGACGGCGCCACCTTCGGCACCGCCGCCTGCGGTGGGCTCAAGGCCATCTCCGGCCTGGTGCAGTTCGCCCGGTCCTCGGCCGGCCCCAGCGGTGCCGGCACCGACCTCACCTACGTGCCCTTCGGCCGTGATGCCCTCAGCTTCGCCGCCTACCGCAGCGACGGTGGGGCCAAGAACCTGAACCTCAGCGCGGCCCAGCTCACGTCGATCTTCTCGACCGGTCCGACCGTCATCGGCGGCCTGACCATCATCCCGTGCAGCATCCAGACCAGCTCCGGCACGTATGCGTTCTGGAACACCGCCCTCGGGGTGACCACGGCCCAGATGCTGGCCGCCACCAGCGGGACCGCCGGCGACTGCTTCGCCACCTCGGGCGGCACCATCCAAGAGAACGACGGCAACGGCCTGAAGGCCGCCGGCGACGCCTTCGGTGCCAACACCCAGGTCATCATCGGGTTCTCGGCCGCCAACTTCATCGCCCAGTCGAACGGCGTGGTCACGAGCCAGCTGCCGCTCCCCCTGGGCACGGTGGACCTCGGTGGCATCGGCGCCCTGTCCAACCCCTACAACGGCACGGCCCCGGCCCTGACCCCGGACGTCAACTTCTACGCCAGCTCGACCTTCGGCCGTGACGTCTACAACGTCCTGCCCACGTCCGTCGTCACCGGTCTTGGCAACGACGACCAGAAGACCCTCTTCGTCGGCAGCGGCTCGGCAGTGTGCTCGGCCCTCTCCACCATCCAGACCTTCGGCTTCCTCGGCCTGGGCGGCAGCTGCGGCTCCACCACGCTGCAGGGCCCGCTGGTCTCCGGCTCGGCCCCGTGAGCGGCGACCCCTCCCTCACGCTCACCGATGTCCTGAACAGCACGACCCAACTCGAACGCAAAGGAACCCCTGCATGAAGCCCATCTCCAAGCGGGTGTGGTCGGGGCTGGTGGCAGCTGCCATCGGCGCCTCGATCGTGCCTCTCCTCACGGCTCCGGCGGCCAACGCCGTCGGGACCCCACAGCACGGGGGGGCCCTGATCCGCACTGCGGGTGGCGGCGCTCCCCTCAACTCGGGCAACAGCGGCACCACCTTCACCCTCCGGCTGCCCGCCGGCGCCGCCTGCGGCGGTGACAGCGCCAACGACGGCTACCGGGTGCAGAGCTACATGGTGCCGGTCTCCGTGGATCCCGGCTCCCTGACGTTCAACCTGTCCGGGCCGATCCCGGCGGCGGTGGGTGCCAGCTTCCGCCAGCCGCTGTTCGACACCACCGGAACGCCGTACACGAACGCACAGACGGCCAACGCGACCACCCCTCCCGGGCCCGGTCCGATCGTCAACATCCCTGACTTCAACTACGGGACCGTGTTCGTGCCCGGCAACATCCCTGCGGGCCAGTACAACCTCGGCATCGCCTGCACCCTGGGCGCAGCCGGCCCCAACCAGATGAAGGAGTTCTGGAACGTCCGGAAGACCTTCAGCGCTGGTGGTGGTCCGGCGGCGGTCGACTTCGTGGCCGGCACGCCGGCCGTGAACGGCTGCAAGAACAGCTCCGTTGCCGGTGCCGAGATCGGCCACTACCCGGCCCAGCCGACCTCCCAGAGCGGCCTGCGCATCTCGTGCACCTTCAAGAACAACACCGGCTCGTCGATCGTGTCGTCGAAGTTCAGGATCAACGACTTCGGCGTGGCGCAGTACCACAACGGTGCAGCCCGCACGGTCACCACCCCGGCAGCCATCGCCTCCGGGGCGACGACCTTCACGGTGTCGAACTTCGCTGGCATCACGGCCTACGTGAACCGGCCCATCACTGCGGTGGGCGTGATCGGCATCCCGCCGCGCACGTTCGTGAAGTCGATCAGCGGGGCGGGTCTGGTCACGCTGAGCAACCCGACCACCGCGGCGATCGTGGCCAACACGTCGTTCAAGATCGACAACGCCAACGCCCGCTCGCGGGAGGACGTTGCCACGACGAGCGGCTCGACCACGATCACCTCGGCCACCGCCAACTTCACGGCGGCGGACGTCGGCCTGAGCGTGGGCGGGACCAACATCGCGGGCAACGTGACCATCGCATCGGTCACGAACACCACGACGGCGGTCCTCTCGTCGGCGGCCATCGCAACTGGGGCTGCCCAGACGGTGACCTTCGGCTCATCGCTGCTGACGTCCACGACCCGTCAGGCCAACGACGCCGGGATCACCTCGGCGACGGTCATCAACTCGGCGGCGGCCAAGTGGACCACCGCTGACATCGGCCTGAAGGTCACCGGCCCGGGCATCCCGGCCGACACCTTCATCGTGTCGGTCATCGGCGCCAACGCCACCACGACGGGCGGGATGACGATCACACCGGCCCCGCAGACCATCGTGATCGGGGATCCCAGCGCCACGGCGCCCAACAGCACCGACCAGGCCGGCCTCCAAGGGGTCCAGCTCGACCTGAGCCCCAGCCTGGTGGCCGGGTCGGAGGACTGCGCGGCGGAGAACGTGGAGGGCTTCGCCACCGTCGCACGGTGGAACAACCCGGGTTCCTTCACGGGCTCGGCCCTGTTCAACACCCAGCCCGCCGGTACCAAGGCGATCGGCCAGATCTACTTCGACACCTCGGTGGCGGACTTCTCCGCCTTCGTGATCGAGACGAACAACCCGTTCGGGCCTGGACCCTTCACCTACGACATCGTGTTCCCGAACGCCCCGACCACGCTGGCCATGTGCCCCGGCACGGCCACCTCACCCGGGCTCGGCTTCTCCCTGGGCATCCAGCAGCAGACGCTGAGCGTGGCGGCCCTGCCCTCGGGCACCGGCCGACCCGGCACCGCACAGCTCCGGTCGCTCCTCCCCTCAGCGACAGGTGGGTACTTCTCGACCGCATCCGTCCAGTCGGATGATCCGCTGATCACCTTCACCCCGGCCACGGAGTTCACGCGAGACTGCGTGTACCCGACCGGTCCGGCACAGGTGAACTTCAAGTGCGGCAACGGCTGATCCGAT
>JBDSUN010000009.1:0-9388 GCA_039927735.1 Acidimicrobiales bacterium
CAGATCGGTGAAACGGTCGAGGCTCTGCGGCGCCAGCGAGACCTCGGCCACCAGCGCAGCTACGACGGGCTCCACGAGAGATCCGTCGACAAGAACGTCGCTATCGTCAGGCATGTCGGGACCTCCACAAAGGTCTTGGCCAGGCCCCGGGGTGTTTGCGCACCGCCGGGGCCACCTGTTGGCTTCACCTAACACTAGCCCAAGCGTTAGGCGAAGCCAACTACTCTCGTGGGCGTGAAGATCGACCCCCAGGACTTGATCGATCGGTCAGAGGTAGCCCGAATCATTGGCCTCACCAACGTCGAAGGCGTCACCGTGTATCGCAGGCGTTACCACAACTTTCCCGAACCCATAGTTGCCAAGGGCCGGTGTGTGCTGTGGCTACGCGGCGACATCGAATCGTGGAGGCGGACCAGGCACTGAGCGGCCCCCTGGGTTGACGGATCGAGGGGCGCGGGGGCACTGCCCGCTGCTTTCAGGACCTTCCACACCGTCGACGGTGTCGCCTTGATTACCGTAGCCCGGTAGCGGGGAATGTCAGAACATGGAGTTGGCGTTGGCGGGTGAGGCAGGCACATCTTGGATGACGTCCCAGTGCTCGACGACCTTGCCGTTTTCGAGGCGGAAGAGGTCGGCGAGCGCTCGGCCGGGTTCACCGGGGACCAGGACCAAGTGGGAGTGGGTCACGACCATGTCGCCCTCGGCGATGACTCTTTTGATGTCGAGATGCAGCTGCGGGTACTCGCCGCGCAGCCAGTGCACGAAGCCGATGAAGGCCTCGGGGCCGTCGGCGGCGTCGGGGTTGTGCTGGACGTAGCGTTCCCCGAAGTGGTCAGCGACCGCCTTCTCGGGGTCGCCGGCGAACGCGGTCTGGTAGTAGTCGACGACGACTCGCTTGTGTTCGTCGAGATCGGACATGGGTCCTCCGGGGGCTCGTGCGGCGGGCGCCACGTTGGCGTCGCCAGCATGAGCCCTAACGTAAATGGGAACTATCGATTTCGGAAGTACCCACTTTGGCGTAAGGTACCACCGTGAACATGAGCGACGACATCGGAGCGCCGTCCGCGACGCGGGTGTGCAACGTGTACGACCGCACCTGTCCCGCCCGCCTCGTGCTGGAGCACATGACCAGCCGCTGGGGCGTGCTGGCCCTCGGGGCGCTGACCGAGCGGACGTACCGCTTTAGCGAACTGCGCCGGCGCCTCGACGGCGTCAGCGAGAAGATGCTCGCCCAGACCCTGCAGACGCTCGAACGCGACGGCTTCGTGCTGCGCCGTGCGTATCCGCAGATCCCGCCTCGCGTCGAGTACAGCCTCACGCCGCAGGGCGGCGAGGCGGCGCGGCTGGTTTCAGCCCTGGTGACCTGGGTGGAGAGCGAGACGCCCGCGATCCTCGAACGGCAACGCACCGCTGAGGCCGCAACCACGGCGACCACCTGAACTCAGGGGGCTTCAAGCCCAACGGTGTGGACGGGACCGACGCATAGGAGAAGCAACCCCACCCGCGGCGCGCACGATCGGACCGAGCATCGTTGGTGGGGAGGAGTGGTGACGTGGGGCTACCTCGCGATGGTTTCCCACGGTGTGAGCCTGTGATCAGGGCAAACCCAACCGGAACTTGCTCGCCACCCTCACGCCGACTTCCCCGTGAGATCCGATGCGCCAGTTATGCCCGGGCCTGGAAACGCCTGCCGGACCAAACAACAAGACCCGAGGTGGCGATGACCGCCAAACCGATCGGGTACCACGGGCGCTCCGCTCCCGGCACGTCGGGTTCGGTTGGCGTGACCACGTTCAGTGCTATCGGATCCGGGAAATCGCCGCGCTCGACGTTCCAAATGTTCAGGCTCACGAGCTGATATGAGCCTGGTTCATCGACGATGATCTCGGCGCGATACACGCCCTGCCGCTCGAACCTGAACACCACTTCCGCGACAGGTGTGGCGTCACCGGTGCCATCGTCGCCGGACGTTGGAAGGTCTGCGGTGCGGTAGAGACTCACGGGGGGACCTACTACACCCGGGGCGCCGGTGAGGCCATCGGGCCACTTCCCATCGATCGTGGCCTCCAGTTCAACGGCTTGGCCAACCTCGAACTGTATGGCCTCGACTTGGAGGTCGAAGGAGGGAACTTTGGCTGATGCCGAGCTCACCCACACCACCAGGCAGAGTCCGCCAACGAGGAACCCAGTTGCGGCACGGAGGGCAACTCGTGAACTCCAAGTCATGCGTCAAGTGTCGCGCCACGATGGAGGTGTGTCACGGGACGTTGGCCCAACTGACACCGCGCTTACTGCCCGGTAACGGCGGGCCGCGTCACTCTGGCAGGTATGGGTCACGCCGGTTGCCTATCGGTCAATGCTCCAGCGCTCCCGGCACTACGCGCGGCGCTGACTGCCGGGGTCGAGGCGATAGATCGAGACGTGGTCTCGCGACTCGTCCGTGAAGGGCTCGTTGCTCCAGCCCCCGTAGCGGCCCTCCAGGCGGAACCCAGCGATGCGTGCCATCAAGTCGAGCTCGGATGGCCAGATGTAGCGGTGGGGGCTTCGAAAGATCCGGGCGTCCGTTCCGCCGTTGCCGTCGAAGGTGACGTGGTGGGAGACCACATGCTGCGCGACAGGATCGAAGACATCGGCGCCCAGGTAGCCCGAACGGGCAGCGAACACGGAGCCGTTGCGGCCGGGCGGCAATGTGCGAAGGTCCGGCACCCACAACTCGATCACGAACCGTCCGCCCGGAACGAGGTGGCGGGCCGCGTTCTCGAACACGGCGATCTGGGCATCCTGGGTCAACACGTTGCTGATCCCGTTGAAGACGAGGAACACGAGGTTGAAGTCGCCGTCCACCCTGGTGGTGGTCATGTCGCCCAACACGACTGGGATCTCCTCTGCGCTGGCCTTCGTTCGCAACTGGTCGATCATGGGCTGGCAGAGTTCGATGCCCGCGACGTCTACGCCCACTGCAGCAAGTGGCACCGCCACCCGGCCGGTCCCCACCGCCATCTCGAGCACACGACCGTCGTCAGCAAGGGCGCGAAGGCGGTCAACGGTCGGGCCGAGCACCTCCGGCGCGAACATGCCGACCCCGGGTGTGTCATATCGACGAGCGGCTGCCTCATCCCAGATGTCAGCGTGTTCCACGTCGCGCATGTTGGCCGGTGGCACTCCGGTCCCACTCATGAGTATTCGCTAGCTGCCTGGCGCTGCAGCGGACGCACACTCTGCCCGAGATGCCCGCCCGACGCGTCGATCACCGGCAGTTATGCCGAGAAGCGAGCGGACTACGAGAGCAGTTCGAGGATGCCGAGGAGCATGAGGGGAACAGCTACCGCCGTGGCAATCACAACTGCGACTTTGATGGCTCGCAGTTCCTCAAAAATCGAGAGCAGCGCATCCCGCTCCGATATTTCCTCGTCGTACCCGTTGGTGGGCAGCTTCATGGGCGAGAAGTCTGCCCGATGAGGGCGATGGCTGCTCTGGCAGTTATGCCTCTGGTCGACGTCGCAGGGCGTAGAGGGCACCGAGACCCGTGGCACCGAAGACGACGTACTCGGCAATCACGAGTGCGAATGGCTGGCGGTGGCGAACGTCCACGGTGAGGATCAGGAGCCAGATGGCCGCAGGGACGAGGCGCGGCCACGCGCCCTCAGGGGCAACGAGCCCATTCGCAACCCGACTGAAGAGCACGGCGGCCCAGGTCATCGGAACAGCTTGCTCGGTGAGCCCATCGGCGCGTCGATGATCGGCAGATCTGGGACGTCGGCTAGCTGCGTCGGGCGATGACTTGCTCACGCAGGATGTCGGCGTGACCGGCGTGCTGCGCAAGCTCGCGCAGTACCTGCAGTCGCACCGCCCACACCGGACGGGGACCGCGCCCGTCGACGACGGTTTGCGGCTGCAGTTCGGACAGTGCTCGATTCGAGGCCAGGCAGCGTTCGCGGTGCGCTGCCTGGACCGTTGCGATGGTGTCCGAGCTGCTGAGGGAGAAGGAGCTCTCGACGGTGTTGGAGATGCCAACCTCGGCGTGCGTGCGACCGGAGATCGCCTGGTCGAACCAGACCCCTTCGACGAACGTCACGTGCTTCAGCAAGCCGAGCAACGTGGTCTTGGAGGGGACGAGACGGGCTCTCGCCTCGTCTTCGGTGAGCCCATCAAGGCAGTCGTACAGCGACCGTCGATACTCGTCGATGAGCTCATCCACCCGCCCGAGCATCTCGTTGATCCACGGCGTCCCATCCTCACGGGCCTCGGCACTCATTCGGTCAGCCTAGGAACCGGCGATGCGAATGGATCGGGACCGATGGCAGTGCCGGCCCATAGCGGCAGAAGAGGGTCAGGCGGTGGAAGTCATGCCCGACCCGGAAGCACGCGCCGTGCCTCAGCGATGAAGCGCTCCAGCAGGTCCAGCGGAAGCGGCTCATCGGTGAACGACGACAGAGTCAGCGCTTGCGTCTCGTCATCGCACGAAGCCAGCAGGACTGGACCCTGTGCGCCACTCGCATCCCCGACGGCGTCCAGTTCGAGGTCCATCGACTCCTGCGTGCTGACGAGCGTGAGCAGGTAGTGCCGACCGTCGTAGTGCCACTCCTCGCGAGCGTCCGTCACTGTCCCACTCTGCCCGATGAGGGCGGTGGCTGCTACGCCCGCCGTTGAGACGCCCGGCGCAGCATCCCTAACCCGGGCAATCCCCAAAACGCGGTCCAGACCAGCGGACCCACGAACCAGCTGGCTCGGAAGTCCACAGCGGCGAGGCAGTACGCGGCGGTGAGGATGCAGACGAGGAGCCCCAGTGCCGCAAGCCCAAGTGATGCAAGCGCACAGCCGCCCAGGCCTGCTCGACCCACGGCATCCCCCGGCTCGACCATGCGCACACATTGCCCGCCAAGGGCAGCCGCGTCACTCTGGCAGTTATGCCGTTTCAGATGATCCATAGAAAGAGGGCAACGAAGAGCACGGCGATCGCCACCCCAAGGCTCGCCAGAGTTGCGGCGATGGTACGGCTCGGCTGTCGAGGCCAGTCGGTCCTAGCGAGCCTGTAGGCAACCGCCCAGGCCGCAACTGGGACGGCCACCAGCCCCAGTCGCAAAGCCGCTTCGACGCCTTCGCCCATTACGAGCATCGCCCAGAGCACGCAGGCGAGCAGAACTCCCAACACGACAACCGCTGCCCATCCGACGGTGTCATCAGTAAGGCGGGAACCGCGTGCGGCCACGGGGACACTCTGCCCGCTAAGGGACGCCCTGCGCTCGCTGGGTCAGACGGCGCCCTCGACCCAGGCGGCCACGGCGTGGGTGCTGTTGCGGGAGATGTTGTCTCGTCCCCGGTCGTAGTAGGCGACCATCCGCGTATCCGAGTGCCCGGTAGAGATCGCGATGTCTCGTTCGGCCTGGCCGGCGTCGAGGGCCATCGTGACGAAGGTGTGTCGCAGCGAGTGCGGGGTGATGCGCTTCGTGACGCCAGCGGACCTTGCGACCCGGCCGACGATGCGAGCGGCGCCTCGACGGTCGAGCCGGGTGCCGTTCGGCGTCAGGAGCACAAGCCCAGAGGTCCGCTCACCAATCGCCGCTCCGACCGCCCAGGCCGTGCGGTGCGACATGGGGATGGTCTGTTCCTTGCCGCCCTTTCGGGTGAGGTGCGCCGTCCGCTGGCCCCTGTGGTGGCCGAGGTGGTCGATGTCGAGCGCGCAGGTCTCTGAGACGCGAAGCCCGTTGAGCCCGAGCAGACAGATCAGCGCATGGTCCCGAGCCGGTCTTGACTCAACGATGCGGAGCACGTCGGCGAACTCAGTGCGGGTGAGGCCCTGCGTACTGGAGACCCGTTCAACGCGGGGACGGCGCACGTCAACCATCGGGTCACGCGAGAGGACACCGTCGATCACGGCGTACCGGTAGAACCCCGCCAGCGCGTTGAGCTTGCTGGCGACCGTGGCGAGCTTCCGTCCCGTGATCTCGAGCTCTCTCGCGAAGATCTCGATCTGGGCCCTGGTGGCCTCGAGGGGGTCGAGCCCGTTGTCATCGCACCAGCGGAACCACTGACGAAGCGACAACCCGTAGGAGGCCCGAGTCTGCGGAACCCGGTACCGAGCCAGGAAGGCCATGGCGTGGGCTTCCGCTCGGCTACGAGCGTGTACTTGTTCGGGACGGACCAGAACGGCATTCGGTGATGTAGTCATCGCCAAAGTTCAGCGCTGGGTGTCCCTTAGCGGGCAGTATGTGGCGCTCGCGACCTGGCGGCGCGGGGGCCCTATGGGGCGTCGGGCGTGTGGCTGCCCTGCTCGTCGTCATGCTCGACGTCCTGTGCCAGGAGGGCGCCGTTGCCGGCGTCGACCTTGACCTCGGTCAGGACGCCGGTCGCGTCCGTGAGCTGTACGGAGTAGACGACGTTGCCATCCTCGGTCCACCCTCGGGACCTCGCCACTGGGCTACCGTTGGCCTGTGGCTCCGGCCAACGACACAGGAGATCCGTTCCCATGGCTGTTCGCTCCCGCCGCTTCTTCCTCGTGCTCGCCGCCCTCGCCCTGGGGCTGGCCGTCACCCTCGCGCCCGGCAACTCAGCATCAGCCGCCCAACCCCCGGTGGGTCTCGGCACGGCCACCAGCTTCGCCGTCCTCGGCGGCTCCACCGTCACCAACACGGGGCCGTCGGTCATCAGCGGCGACGTCGGACTGAGCCCCGGAACCGCGATCATCGGCTTCCCGCCCGGGTCGGTCAACGGCGGGACCATCCACGCCACCGACGCGGTCGCGGCCCAAGCCCAAGCCGATGTGACCACCGCGTACAACGACGCCGCCGGCCGGTCGACCACCGCCACGGTGACCGCCGACCTCGGCGGACAGACCCTCGTGCCCGGCGTGTACACCGGACCCACCCTCGCCCTCACCGGGACGCTCACACTCGACGCCCAAGGCGACCCAAACGCCGTCTTCGTGTTCCAGGCCGCCAGCACCCTCACCACCGGATCGGCCAGTGCCGTGAACCTGGTCAACGGTGCCAGCCCCTGCAACGTCTACTGGCAGGTCGGCAGCTCAGCGACGCTCGGCACGAACTCGACCTTCGTCGGCACGGTCCTCGCCCTGACCTCCGTGACCGCCACCACCGGCGCCACGATCACCGGCCGGCTCTTCGCCCGCAACGCCGCGGTCACCCTTGACACCAACACGATCGACAGCTCGACCTGCGCCGCGACCACCCCGACAACCACCACCACGGCCCCACCGGCACCGGCGCCGTCTCCCGTCCCCGGGACCCCCCGCTTCACCGGCTGAAGTCGCAACGCAGGTCTCGCCGCCAGACCTGCCAAACTGTGCCGCGTCCTCGCGGCATAACGGGCAGTATGTGCGCCTGATCGCCCACTGATGTGGATCGGGGAGCGTTGGCGCCGTCGACTGGTTGCGGGTGATGGATCAGCGGGTTCGGTACTGCCGCACGAGTGATGGGTTTGACATCGCGTTCACCACTCATGGGGCTGGGGCAGCGCTGGTCGTACCGCCGAACTTGCTCAACAGCCACCTGCAAGTCGAGGTTGAGGCCGGCTCCCGGGTGCGACCGTTCTACGAGCGCCTCGCGGAGCGACTTCTGGTCGTGCGGTACAACGGTCGGGGCACTGGCATGTCGCAGCGGGACGTCGTGGATCTGTCCCCGGAGGCCGCGGAGCGTGATCTGCTGGCGGTTGTCGATCGGCTCGGGCTGGATCGGTTCGCGATGTACGACCACGTTCTCGCCGGGCCAGGACCGGCGAACTTCGCGGCTCGCCATCCCGATCGGGTCACCAGCCTGGTCTGGTGGGTGGGGCAGACGGTTGCGATCTCCGCGGAGGTCAGTCGCCGCCTCGCGGCGATGGGTCGGCTCATGGAGTCGGACTGGGACTTGTACTGCGACGTCGTGGGTCGCCTGATCTGCGGATGGGATGCGCCGGATGCCCCCTACATGGCCGAGCTCATTCGGGCGGGTTCGAGCCCCGGAGCACGGCGGGCCGCTCTCGCGATGTGGCTCCGGCCCGAAGACGAACACCTCGGCGCGTTGGAGACGATGGAGGTCCCCGCGCTCGTCGCGCACATCGCCGGCGCGCCCATGGCCGCCGTCCAGGCTCGCCAGATCGCGCAGCGCATCCCCGACGCCCATGTGATCGCCGTTCCAGGCCATCCCCAGTCGACCATGCCGATTGGTGACGACAACCCGGTCCTGGTGGCGGCCATCGCCGACTTCGTCGAAGCCGCCACCGCCCCGGGCGCTCCCGCAGTACCCCAACCGGAGCTGCAGCTGGCTGCGATGCGGGCGATCCTCTGGACCGATGTGGTTGGCCACACCCTCCTGATGGATCGCCTCGGCGACACAGCCGGTCGCGAGGTCCTGCGCGAACACGAGGAGTTGACCAGACACCAGTTGGCCGCCCATGGCGGCACCGAGGTGAAGGCCATGGGTGACGGGTTCATGGCGTGGTTCGGGTCTGCGCAGCGGGCACTCGACTGCGCCATCGACCTGCAGCGTTCTTGCGCAGCTCGAAACAGCACGGCGACCGAGCCCTTCGAGGTGCGGGCAGGGCTGAACGCGGGCGAGCCGATCCTGGAGGACGACGATCTCTTCGGCACCTCGGTGATCGCGGCGGCACGGATCTGCGGCATGGCCGGAGCTGGTGAGATCATTGTGTCGGACGTCGTCCGCCAGCTCGTCGCCGGCAAGAGCTTCGAGTTCGTTGAGCGGGGAAGCGTTGACCTGAAGGGCTTCCAAGAGCCCGTACGACTGTGCTCCGTGCAGTGGGACGCATAACCCCCGGCGGGGAATAAGGGCTGCGCGGGACTGCAGCCCTTATCTGCCAGAGTGGGTCGGCTGCTCTTGCCCATCTGTCGAGTGCGCCGTGTCTCCGCACGGTGGGAGGAGGAGCCCTCCCACGGTCTCGGCGTGCAGCGTCATTCTACGATCGGCGACGTGGACCATGAGGTGCTCGATGTCGCGCACGCAGCCGCTCACCTGGGGTTGAGCGAACGGACCTTCGGCGAGCTGGTCCTGGATGACCAGATCCCTCACGGTCACGACGGCCGAAGGCGAACGTTCACCCGTCCTCAGCTCGACCTGTATCTGGCCAAGGCTCGCATCCGTCCTGGTGACATCGCTCACCTCGCCGGTCCGAAACGGCAGGGCCGCTACCGAGGTCGCTGAGCGGCCTCTCAGGGCTGACCTGAGGGCCTGCGTTGCGTAGCGGTGAGATGGTCGCAGCAGCAGTCCGGGTGGCGCTCGCAAGGCGTCACGATGACGCCCCGGTCCACCAGACAGCCACAATCGGCGCAGGTGATCTCCATGAGCCAAGACTACGGGGCCGCTATCCAGGAGCCCAGTGATCGGCGTTTCGCTCCACGGGCTGCCGTAGCCCTCGCCAAGTCCAGACTGACCCGCTA
>JBDSUN010000010.1:0-3120 GCA_039927735.1 Acidimicrobiales bacterium
GCCTGGAGAAAGCCGACATCGGCGCCGTCGGGCCGTACCAACGCCCAGGCGAACGGGGTCTGCAGCGGGTGCTTCGGCATCGGCCGGCGCACCCAGGCCCAGGTGTCGACCACCCCGCCCGGGCCGATCTCGACCAGCTCGGTGAGCTCCTCCCCCGTGAGTGGGTCGTACTCGGTGGGCGGCACCAGCACGCGACCGGTCCCATCCTTGATGCCGATCAGCACCTGCTCCCGTAGCCCGGTGAGGAACGCGCCGATGACCGGGCCCGTGGTGCGGGAGAACGGGTACTCGATGATGAGGGGCGCGGTCAGCACCCCGGGGTCGTCAGCCACGTCGGTCCGGCGGGCTAGAAGGAGATGACCTGGCGGATGACCTCGCCACGCTGCATGGCGCCGAAGGCGTCGTTGATCTCGTCCAGCTTGATGCGGCGCGTGATCATGCCCTCGAGGTCAAGCTGACCGTCCTTGTAATAGCCCAGCAGCTTGTGGAAGTCCGTGCGGACGTCAGCCGAGCCGTAGTAGGAGCCGACCAGGTTCTTCTCCGAGAAGAACAGCTCGAAGGCGGAGAACTGCACGAACTCGTCGAGCTTGCCCACGCCGACGATGCAGGCGGTGCCACCACGACGGATGGCATCGAAGGAGGCCCGCATGGTGCTGGCCAGGCCGATGGCCTCGAACGAGTAGTCGAAGCCCTCACCGCCGGTGAGGCTGGCCTTGAGGCTTTCGAGCTCCTCGGGCTTGCACGAGTGGGTGGCCCCGAAGCGCTTGGCGTCCTCGAGCTTCTGGTCGTTGAGGTCGACGGCCACGATCACCGAGGCGCCGGCCACCCTCGCCCCCTGGATGCAGGAGATCCCGACCCCGCCGCAGCCGAAGACGACCACGGACGATCCCTCGGTGACCTTGGCGGTGTTGAGGGCGGCGCCCACGCCGGTCATCACGCCGCAGCCCACGAGGCTGCCGATCTCGAGCGGGATGTCGTCGTCGATCTTCACCACGCCCTGGTGCGGGATGATCATCTCCTCGGCGAAGGTGCCGGTGCCGGCCATGCCGAACACGGGCGAGCCGTCGAGGGTGAAGTGCGGCGTGCCGCCCATGATCATCTGGATGTTGTGGCAGAGGTTGGGCTGGTGGCGCGGCCCGCAGTAGGCGCACTCGCCGCACGGCGGGCTCCAGGCGATGATGACGTGGTCGCCGACCTTGACGTCGGTGACCCCCTCCCCCACCTCGGAGATGATGCCAGCGCCTTCGTGGCCGAGGATGGCCGGGGCGGGCTGCGGGATGGTGCCGTTGAGGCAGGAGAGGTCGGAGTGGCACACGCCGGTGGCCTCGATCTTCACCTTGACCTCGCCGGCGCCGACGCCGATCAGCTCGATGTCGTCGCGGACCTCGAGCTCGGCATCACCGATGTTGCGGAGCAGAGCAGCGCGCATGTTTCCCCCTGGAGACTTGGTTGGAGCCGGACCGGAGCCCGTTCTAGTCTGACGCTCCGTCAGAAGCGAAAAGCGGGGACGATCCCAGATGTCAGGCTTCTACAAGTACGCCCAGGCCGACCCTGCCTTCGTCGCGGTGGTCGATCCCGACGGCGTCGAGCACGCCGCCGGTGACCTGCTGGCCCGGTCCAACCGATACGTCCACCTGCTCCGCTCCCTGGGACTGGAAAAGGGAGACACCGTGGCGGCGGTGCTGCCCAACGGCGTGCTGCCGGTGGAGGTGTACCTGGCCGCCCTCCAGGCGGGTTGGTACTACGTGCCGATCAACTACCGCCTCTCGGCTCCCGAGATCGCCTACATCGTGCGGGACTCCGGGGCCAAGGCGCTGGTGTCCCACGAGCGCTACGCGGAGGTGATCGCGGCCGCCGCCGAGGAGGCCGGGGTGCCCGTCGAGGCCCGGCTGGCCCACGGCGCCGTTCCCGGCTTCGCGGATGTCGAGGCAGCCCTCGCCCGCCAGCCCGACAGCCTTCCGGACGACCGCGCCGCCGGTGCGGCCATGCACTACACGTCGGGCACCACCGGGAAGCCGAAGGGGGTGAAGCGCAAGCTCAACGACGTCGACCCGGACGTGATGGCGGAGCTCTTCACGGGCTTCTTCAGCCTCTTCGGCATCCCCCACCGTGAGGATCAGGTGCACCTGTGCACGTCGCCGAACTACCACACCGCCGTCACCACGTTCGCAGGAAACGCCCTCCACTCGGGGCACCGCGTGGTCTTCATGGACAAGTGGGATCCGGAGCAGACGCTGGCCGCCATCGAGCGTCACCGGGTCACGCACACCCACATGGTCCCCACGCAGTTCCATCGGATGCTCCAGCTCTCCGAGGAGGCCAAGGCCCGCTACGACGTGTCGTCGATGCGCTGGGCCATCCACGCCGCGGCTCCCTGCCCGATCGACGTCAAGCAGAAGATGCTCGACTGGTGGGGACCGGTGATCTGGGAGTACTACGGCGCCACCGAGGGCGGCGGCACCACAGCCACCCCGGAGGACTGGCTGAGGTACCCGGGCACCGTCGGCAGCCCGTGGCCGATCTCCGAGCTGAAGATCACCGATGACGCCGGCGAGCAAGTCGCCCCCGATGTCCCTGGCACGGTCTGGATGAAGATGGGTGGCCAGGACTTCGAGTACAAGGGCGACCGCTCCAAGACCGACGAGAACCACGACGCCGAGGGGTTCTTCACCGTTGGCGACGTCGGCTACCTCAATGAGGACGGGTTCTTGTTCCTCTGCGACCGCAAGAGCGACATGATCATCGCGGGCGGCGTGAACATCTATCCGGCCGAGATCGAGGGCGAGATCCTCGCCCATCCGGGCGTGGGCGACGTGGCTGTGTTCGGCATCCCGGATGACGACATGGGTGAGCAGATCAAGGCCATCGTCGAGCCGGCGCCGGGGTACACAGCGGGCGACGAGCTGGCCGCCTCGATCATGGACCACCTGGCCGGCCGGCTGGCCAAGTTCAAGTGGCCCCGGTCGATCGACTTCTCCGAGGAGCTCCCCCGCGAGCCCACCGGCAAGCTCCTCAAGCGCCAGCTCCGCGACCCCTACTGGGAAGGCCGAGACAGGGCCATCTAGTCTCACGGCGATGCAGGAACCGCTGAACGAGCTGCGTGCCCACCTCCAGGCCGAG
>JBDSUN010000011.1:0-5090 GCA_039927735.1 Acidimicrobiales bacterium
GGTGAACGTGCTGGCCCGCCCGGGCGGCCCGCCCGTAGCCGAGATGGCCGCGGCCGGCGTGGCCCGGGTGTCGGTGGGGGGCGCCTTCGCCTTCGCGGCCCTCGGCGCGCTGGTGGAGGCCGGCCGAGAGCTCCTCGACCAGGGCACCTACACCTACTGGGAGCGCGCCACCAGCGGCATGACTGCGGTGCGCGCCGCCTTCTCCTCCTGAGGGGGCTTCCTCGACCCCGGGTGGGGCCGAGATCAGCTGTGAACGCTCGGATGGCCTCGACAGCCAGACTCCAGGAGGAGGCGCCGCCGCGGTCAGCGATGACGGCGAGCGAGGCTCGCTGTTCGGTGGTGAGGTCGCCGACGAGTTCGATGCGGCGTTCGATGAAGTCGATCTTGCGGGGCGCCTCGTCAGGGCTCGGCACCGTCGAGCACAACGAAGCTCTTGGGGTGTCGGGCGGCTTGGTAGATCTGGCGTGGTCGACGTCGACGAGCTCGTCGACGGGAGAGTGCAGGACGAGCAGTGCGGCGCCGAGGCTGGCGACTGCGTGGTCGAGCCGTTGGGCGGAGATGTCCTCACGCGGGGGCGATGTCCTTGCCGCAGGTGAAGCAGGGCGCAAACAGCGCGACAGTTCGTGGAGGCCCGCTGGAGAGGTCGAGCCGAGCCGCGAGCGTCGGCACCGGTCGCCCCCTGCCTTCGCCTGCCGAGACCGAGCGCCATGCTCGCATGTTCCGGCACCGCTCTGGCGCGACTCCTTGGACGGTGTCGTGTGTGCGGTGTGGCCAGTGTGCCTGATGTGGTTTGGGATGCACGCACAGGGGCTCATAAACTGTCACACCCCCTGAGTTAGATGGGGGGCATGGGAACGGACCTGTCGCCGAGCGTCGTGGCCAAGGACGCTGCCAAGGCCCTGGGCGACCTCGCATCCCGCGACCTCACCGGCCTTCCCACTGCTGAGATCGAGGAGCACGCCATCGCCACGGCCGAGCTCCTCCGATTGGCCGAGGCGGCCCACGTCACGGCCATCGCTCGGTTGGACGTGTCGGGGGCGTGGGCACCGTCGGGGGCGCGCTCGGCCGCCGACTACGTCGGGTGGAAGGGCCACCTGCCGCTGCCTCGCGCCAAGGCGTTCCAGCGCTGCGGTCGTCAGCTGCGCGACCTGGCCGCCACCGCCACCGCCTTCGCCGATGGAGCGCTCACCGTCGACCACGTGCGGCTCCTCGCCCTCGCTCAGGCCAAGGCGCCCGATGCCTTCACCGAGGACGAGGCCCGGCTCGTGGTGCTGGCCACGTCTGTGCTGTTCAGCCGGTTCGAGACGGTGATCCGCTACTGGATCCACCGCAACGACCCCGACGACACGGAGGCCGACGCCGCCTCACAGGTCGCCGAACGACGGGTCGACTGCTCCGAGACCTTCGAGGGCACCGTGGTCATCGATGCGCTGCTCGACCCGATCACGGGTGCGATCGTCGCTCGCGAGCTGGCCCGGCTCGAACAGGAGCTGTTCGAGGCCGACTGGGCCGAGGCCCGCCAGCGCCTCGGCGGCACCGCCTGCGCCAGCGAGCCCAGGGTGCTGCTCCAGGTGCTGGTTGGCCGCGGGTCGGTCGAGCGGCTCTGCGAGCTCTCCAGCGGGACCGTCGTCACCCCGGGTCAGCTCCTCCCCGTCCTGCGAAGGCCGACGTGGAGCGCATCATCTTCGACGGCCCCTCCAAGGTCATCGACGTCGGCGTCCGCCGACGGCTCTTCATCGGCGCCACCCGCACCGCCGTGCATGCCCGTGACCGAGGCTGCACCCACCCGAGCTGCGACGAGCCGCTCGATCGGTGCCAGATCGACCACGTGATCCCCTGGAGCCGGGGCGGCCCCACCACCCAGGCCAACGGCGAGGACAAGTGCCGGTTCCACAATCTTGAAAAGGGCGACCGACCACCACCGCCGGCGGCCTGATCGGCCGCCGGCAGCCGACCCCGGCAGGAACAAACCCAGGATGCTCACGTGGTTGGACGAACCGCGGCCACCACCTGTCGCTGTCGACCACTCCCTGAAGGCGATCGGGAGTGCAGATCGCCCGACCATCGGTTGGATCAGGACACCAGCGCGCTACCTATCGTCATCTCGCCTGAGAACCGTCAGATGTGGTGTAGGTACTCCGCAGTAGGAAGTAGTCGAACCCCACGCCGAGCGATGTGAGCTGCACACCGCCGACGACGGCCTTGGTCGGCCGCGTGACGAAGGGGCAACGCGAACCGACGCGCGGTGGCGTCGGTCTCCGCCATCACCGCATCAGCCACACATCGGTCCTCCGAGAACGAGGAGAATGAGCGCGTCAGCCGCCCACCACCGAACGATCTCAGGGCGCGTCTCGCCGTGCGCAAGCTCAAACAGGCGCCCCTCAGCGCCTCCCCACTCGAACTCGCCCGCCGCTCGAAGGAGGTGGGCGTGTACAGCCACGGTCCTCGCCCCCGGTTCGGCCTTGAGAAGGGGAAACAGCGCGGCTGCCGCGTCGGGATGACCGAGGGCGATCGCTGAGAGGTACTGCCCGACCGTCGTCGGTCGATCTGCATGATCTCCGGGGAAGGCTCGAACATGGCCGTCGCCCAAGGATCGCCGCGGTTCTTCAGCGTCCGCGGTGAGCATTTCCTCAATCACGTCATCGCTCCAGCGATCGTGCGGTGAGCGCGGCCAGAGGCCCGCGTCAACCGCGCAATCCGTCACGCGGCTGCCAGATGCTCATCCACGAGAAGGCGAGGTCGATCGCCTCAGGCGCTCCACCGATGCGTTCGATCCGCTCACGGCAGCGAGTGAGGTCGATCGACCCGTTCAGATCAGCTGCAGCCGCTGGTGCTGCCGCAGCTGGGGCAGGCGTGGCAGGAGCCGGCTCGCTGCATCTGGACGCCGCACTGCATGCAGTACGGGGCGTCGCTGTGGGTCACCTTGGGGGTGATGTTGGGGTTGTACCTGGGCTCGACGCCTTCGCCGGTGACCCCGGCTCGCTCGAGCAGGCTGAGCTCGCGGGGCGCGTCGTCGGCCGACAGGAGCGGTGAGCTGGCATCCATGCTCGGCGGGTCGGCGGCGATCTCCGAGCCCTGGCGGGTCTCGGTGATCGTCTCCTCGACGCCCGGCAGGGTGGGCTGCGTGCGCTCGCCGGTAGTGAGGATGTTGAGCTCCGAGCGCTCCTCCAGCGACAGGTAGTCGACCGCCAGGCGACGGAAGATGTAGTCGAGGATGGAGCTGGCGATCCGCAGGTCGGGATCGTCGGTCATGCCGGCCGGCTCGAAGCGGGTGTTGGTGAGGGTCTCGACGTAGACCCGCAGCGGCACGCCGTACTGGAGGCCGTAGCTCACCGACACGGCGAAGGCATCCATGATGCCGGCGAGGGTGGAGCCCTGCTTGGAGATGCGCAGGAAGATCTCGCCGGGGCGGCCGTCCTCGTACTCGCCGACGGTGACGAAGCCCTTGCAGTCGGCGACGCGGAACTCGAAGGTGTGCGACGTGCGGTTGCGCGGCAGCTTCTGCCGGGTCGGCACCTTGATCACGCGCTCCACGACCCGTTCGACGATCTTCTCCACGACCCGCGGCTCGGCACCCGACGCGACGAGGGCATCGGTGAGCGCCTCCACGGCGTTCTCCTTCTTGGCCGTGGAGAGGGGCTGACCCACCTTGCAGTTGTCGCGGTAGATGGCGATGGCCTTGACGCCCAGCTTCCAGGCGTCGATGTGGAGCTGCTCCACCTCTTCGACGGTGGCGTCCTCGGGGAGGTTGACCGTCTTGGAGATGGCGCCGGAGATGAAGGGCTGGACGGCCGCCATCATCCGCACGTGGCCGGAGTGGTGGATGGTGTTGTCTCCCATCGAGCAGGCGAACACGGCCACGTGCTCGGCCGTCAGGTGGGGGGCCCCGAGGATCGTCTTGTTCTCGTCGATGTAGGCGACGATCTCGGCCGACTGCTCTGGTGAGTAGCCGAGGCGGGCGAGGGCCCGGGGCACCGTCTGGTTCACGATCTGCATGGTGCCGCCGCCGACCAGCTTCTTGACCTTGCACAGCCCGAGATCGGGCTCGATGCCGGTGGTGTCGCAGTCCATCATCAGGCCGATGGTGCCGGTGGGGGCCAGCACCGAGGCCTGGGAGTTGCGGACGCCCGAGGTGGCGGCCAGCTCGTTGGCTTCGTCCCAGCACTCCTGGGCGGCGCTGAGCAGGTGCGTGGGCACGAAGGTCTCGTCGATCTGGGCGGCCGCCTCCTGGTGCTGGCGCAGCACCCGGAGCATGTGCTCCTCGTTGGCCTGGAAGCCGGCGAAGGCGCCCATCCGGTCGGCCGTGCGGGCGGAGGTGGCGTAGGAGTGGCCGGTCATCAGCGACGTGATGGCGGCGGCGTAGGCCCGGCCCTCGTCGCTGTCGTAGGGCAGGCCGAGGGCCATCAGCATGGCGCCGAGGTTGGCGTAGCCGATGCCGAGCTGGCGGAAGTCCCGGGACGTGTCGCCGATGGCCTTGGTGGGGTAGTCGGCCCGGCCCACGAGGATCTCCTGGCCGGTGAACATGATCTCGACGGCGTGCTTGAAGCCCTCCACGTCGAAGGAGTCCGTGGTGCCGGCGCCGACGTCGTCGGAGAGGTCGAGGAACTTCAGCAGGTTGAGGCTGGCCAGGTTGCACGCCGAGTTGTCGAGGTGCATGTACTCGCTGCACGGGTTCGAGCCGTTGATCCGGCCGGTGTTGGCGGCGGTGTGCCAGTGGTTGATGGTGGTGTCGAACTGCATGCCGGGATCGGCGCACTCCCAGGTGGCCTGGGAGATCTGGCGCATGAGGTCGCGCGCCCGGACGGTGCGGACGACGGCTCCGTCGGTGACGGCCCGGAGCTGCCAGTCGCCGTCATCCACCACGGCCTGCATGAACGCGTCGGTGACCCGGACGGAGTTGTTGGCGTTCTGGTACTGGACCGACGCCATGTCCTTGCCGTCGAGGCTCATGTCGAAGCCGGCTTCCTCGAGGACCCGGATCTTCTTCTCCTCGCGGGCTTTGACCCAGATGAACTCCTCCACGTCGGGGTGGTCGGCGTTGAGGATGACCATCTTGGCGGCGCGTCGGGTCTTGCCGCCGGACTTGATGG
>JBDSUN010000012.1:0-8051 GCA_039927735.1 Acidimicrobiales bacterium
ATCGTGGATGCGGGCATGCGCCAGCTGGTGGGGGAAGGCTGGGTGCACAACCGGGTGCGGATGCTCGTTGCCAGCTTCCTCGTCAAGGACCTGCACCTCGACTGGACCCGCGGCGCCCGCTTCTTCATGGAGCACCTCGTCGACGCCGACGTCGCCTCCAACCAGCACGGCTGGCAGTGGGTGGCCGGCACCGGCACTGATGCGTCGCCCTACTTCCGGGTGTTCAACCCGACCCTGCAGGGCACCAAGTTCGACGCCGACGGCACCTACGTGCGGCGCTGGGTCCCGGAGCTGGCCGAGGTCAGCGACAGGTTCATCCACCACCCCTGGGACGACCCTGCCGGCGTGCCCGAGGGCTACCCGGAGCCGATCGTCGACCACATGGAGGAGAAGGCCGAGACCCTCCGCCGCTACGACGCCGTCCGCCGCCGCTGAGCCGTCGTGCCGCCGCGGCTCGGTGGCGCTTCGTCGACCGGCGAGCGGATCAGCAGGCCGTCGGCGGCGATGGCTTCGCGATGTCCTTCCAGATCGAGAACCTGCCTGGGCGGGTTGGCACTCGGTAGCATCGAGTGCCAGGACCACCATGCTTGACGAACGCAAGGCCGCCATCCTCCGAGCCGTCGTGGAGGAGTACATCGACACCGCCCAGCCGGTGGGTTCGGCGCACGTCGTGCGGTCCTCGGCCGTGCAGGTGTCCTCGGCCACCGTGCGCAATGACATGGCCACGCTCGAGCAAGAGGGGTTCCTCCGCCAGCCGCACACCAGCGCCGGTCGCATCCCCACGGAGAAGGGCTACCGCTTCTTCGTCGACAACCTCGGCCCACCGGCCAGCCTCAGGCGCACCGACGCCGTCCAGGTGCGCACCTTCTTCGAGCACGCCCACGGCGAGCTCGAGCAGATGCTGCAGGACACGTCGCGCCTGCTCGGCGATCTCACCACCTACGCCGGCGTGGTCGTCGGCCCTGGGCCCACCGAAGCCACCGTGCGCTCCGTGCAGGTGGTCGGCATCACCGCCACCGCCGCCCTCGTGGTGGTGGTGCTCTCCAACGGCGCCGTCGAGAAGCACACCCTGGAGCTGGCCGACCCGCTCGGCGAAGAGCGCATCGGCGCCGCCACCGCCCACCTGGCCGCCCACCTGACCGGCTCGCCGCGCAGCGCCCTCGCCGCGCTGCCCGCCAACGGCGACGCCGCCACGGACGCGCTCTGCACGCAAGCGGTGGCATCGCTGCGGGACCAGGGCGGCGACGCCCCCGACCAGGTCTTCGTGGGGGGCACCTCGCAGGTGGCACGCGCCTTCGACGCCATCGAGACCGTGCGCGAGGTGCTGGGCGTCTTGGAGCAGCAGTACGTCGTGGTGACGCTGCTGCGCGACGTGATCGACCGCGGGCTGCAGGTGGCCATCGGCACGGAGACGGGCATGGCGCCGCTGGCCGAGTGCGCTCTCATCGTCGCTCCGTACCAGGTGGAGGGGGAGCTGGCCGGCACCATCGGCGTGCTCGGCCCGAGCCGCATGGACTACTCCCAGGCGATGGCGGCGGTGGCCGTGGTCAGCCATCGCCTCTCCAAGAGCCTCACCGAGGGCTGACCGTGGCGGCCGACTACTACGACCTGCTCGAGCTCGGGCGAACGGCCTCGCCCGACGACATCAAGCGCGCCTACCGACGTCTGGCTCGCCAGCTCCACCCCGATACCAACGACGATCCCGCCGCCGAAGCCCTCTTCAAGGAGGTGGCCGTCGCCTAAGAGGTGCTGTCCGACCCCGAGAAGCGGCAGCGCTACGACCGGTACGGACCTGAGGGTGGAGCGGGGGCCGGGGCGGGCGGCATCAACGACATCTTCGACGCCTTCTTCGGGGGGAACAGCCCCTTCGGCGGTGGCGGGGGTCGGCGTGGTCCGGCCGGCCCTCCCCGCGGCGTCGATCTCGAGGTCGTCGCCGACCTCTCCTTCGAGGAGGCCGTGTTCGGTGCTCGACACCCCGTCGAGGTCCGCACCGCCGTCGCCTGCGAGACCTGCGAGGCCACCGGCGCCAAGCCGGGCACCGACGCCATCACCTGCCTGGAGTGCGCCGGCGTCGGTCAGGTGCAACGGGTGCGCCAGAGCTTCCTCGGCCAGATGGTGACGAACTCGGTGTGCCCCCGCTGCAACGGCCAGGGCCAGGTCATCAGCGATCCGTGCCCCACCTGCAGCGGCGAGGGGCGCAACGTCGAGGAGCGCACCTACACCGTCGACATCCCGCCGGGGGTCGACACCGGGTCCACGCTTCGCCTCACCGGGCGGGGTGCGGTCGGACCGCGCGGTGGCGGTTCCGGCGACCTGTACGTCCACGTGCGGGTGCAGCCCCACGATCGCTTCAGGCGCGAGGGCGTTGACCTGCACTGCGATCTCCCGGTGTCCTTCGCCCAGGCCGCTCTCGGTGCCCACATCGAGTTCCCGACCCTCGACGGCACCGAGGACCTCGTCCTCCCCGGTGGCACGCCGTCGGGCAGGGAGTTCCGGCTGCGGGGGCGCGGCGTGCCCCACCTCGAACGCCGTCAGCGCGGTGATCTCATCGTGCGGACCCTCGTGGAGGTGCCCACCGACCTCACGGCAGAGCAGGATGCCCTGCTGCGCCAGTTCGCGGAGCAGCGGGGCGACGCGGTGGCTCCGGCTGACGCCGGGTTCCTGTCCCGCATCCGCTCGGCGTTCCGCTGAGCCACTGAGCGACATGGCCGCCCATCCGGCCGACCACCCTGGTCCCCTCGCCTTCGTCGACGATCTCGACGACCCGACCCTGCGGCCCGATGACCGGCACCACCTCGAACGGGCGGTGCGCCTGCGGGCGGGGGATGCGCTCGTCGTCGGCGACGGGGCCGGGCGGTGGCGCCCGGCCGCCTTCGGACCGACGATCCAGCCGGTCGGCCCGATCGAAGAGGCAGCTGTGCCCTCGCCGGCGATCGGGGTCGGGTTCGCCCTCGTGAAGGGCGACAAGCCGGAGCTCGTCGTCCAGAAGCTGACCGAGCTCGGGGTCGACCTGATCGTGCCCTTCCGGGCCGACCGTTCCATCGTGCGCTGGGACTCGGCCAAAGCCGCCAAGGCCGGCGAGCGGTTGCGGGCCGTCGCCCGCTCGGCGGCTGAGCAGTGCCGCCGTCCCTGGTTGCCCGAGGTGGGGGACATCACGGACCTCGATGCGCTGCTCGGCGCCGTCGGCCCGGTCGGCCCCATCGCTCTGGCCGATCGGACAGGCGGGCCACCGAGCCTCGATCACCCCTTCGTGCTGATCGGTCCCGAGGGGGGTTGGACCGACGAGGAGCGGGTGGCGGCCGGGCGACGGGGCGCGCCCCGCGTGGTGGTGGGTGCCCACGTGCTCCGGGCGGAGACCGCCGCCGTCACAGTGGGTGCGCTCCTCACGGCACTCCGGGCCGGGTTCACGGGTCCGATGGCCTCGTCCTAGTCCAGGCAGCGTCAGGTCACCTAGGGTGGTTGCCTGCGACCACGCCCACGCGTAGGTTGTACGTCGTACACACCCGGCGACGTGGTGGGCTGGCCCCCGAGACGGGGCGTCCTGGGAGGGACTACTTCGACATGAGCGATCGCGACGACGCCGAGGCGCCGGGAGCCTACGCCAGCAAGGTGGGATCTCGGCTGCGGGCGATTCGCCGCCAGAAGGGCTTGTCACTGCAGGACGTGGAGGCGGCATCCACCCAGGAGTTCAAGGCGTCGGTCCTCGGTGCCTATGAGCGGGGCGAGCGGGCCATCTCGGTGCCCCGCCTGCAGCAGCTCGCCCGCTTCTACCGGGTGCCGGTGGACCAGCTCCTCCCTGGTGATGACGGCCCCGACTTCGGCCCCCGTCCGGGCGACGCCGATCTCGTCATCGACCTCACCCAGCCGCGCTCGCCCCGCACCGACGAGCGGTCGGTGAAGATCGACCTGGCCGCCATGGAGCGGCTCGACGGTACCGACGCCGAGATGCTCACCCGCTACCTGCGCATGATCCAGGTGCAGCGCGGCGACTTCAACGGGCGCGTCCTCACGGTTCGACGCGATGACCTCCGCGCCATCGCCTGCATCCTCGACGTCACCGCCGATCTCGCCGTCGACCGGCTCGACGGCCTCGGCGTGATGTACGCCGTCGTGGCCGCCGTTCCTGCGACGAGCTGAACCGCCGCCATCCCCGGCACTCTGTAGGGGTGAGCCAGCCCGTGCCGGCGTCGTTCGGCGTCTACCTCCACATCCCGTTCTGCGCGGCGCGCTGTGACTACTGCTCGTTCGCAACGTGGACGGACCGGCACCACCTCACCGACGCCTACCTGGCCGCCTGCAGCACCGACGCCGACCAGATGGTGCAGGCCGGGATGCCCGAGGCCACCTCCATCTTCGTGGGCGGTGGCACGCCGTCGATGGTTCCCCCCGCTCAGCTCGTCGCCGTGCTGGCCCGCCTCCCGCGCTCCACCGATGCCGAGGTGACCGTGGAGTGCAACCCCGACGACGTCACCCCCGAGCTGGTTGACACCTATCGGGCCGGCGGCGTGAACCGCCTCTCCTTCGGCGTGCAGTCCACCTCCGCCCACGTCCTCGCCGCACTCGGGCGCACCCACGACCGGGCCAACGTCGAGCGGTCTGTGGAGCTGGCGCGGGCGGCCGGGTTCGAATCGTTCAACCTCGACCTCATCTACGGCGGGGCCGGCGAGTCGCTGGATGACTGGTGTCGCACCCTGGACGACGCTGTCGCTCTCGACCCACCCCACATCTCGGCCTACGCGCTGACGGTGGAGGCGGGCACGCCCCTCGCCCTCGACCCGGTCCGCCATCCGGACGACGACGATCAGGCCGACAAGTACCTGGCCGCGACCGAGCGCCTCGGCGCCGCAGGACTCGACTGGTACGAGATCTCCAACTGGAGCCGCCCCGGCCACGAGTGCCGGCACAACCTCCTCTACTGGACGATGGGGGAGTACCAGGGCCTCGGCTGCGCCTCCCACTCCCATCGCGCCGGCCGCCGCTTCTGGAACCTCCGCACCCCCGACCGCTACGTGGACGCGGTTGCCCAGGGCACCTCTGTGGAGGCGGCTGACGAGCGCCTCGATCCGGACGAGCGGGCCCTGGAAGCCCTGCAGCTCAGCCTCCGCACCCGCCTCGGCGTGCCCGCCTCGACCCTCGACACCGAGCAGATCCCCGGTCTGGTCCAGCCGCACCCCGAGGACCCGGGTCGTCTCGTGCTCACCGTCGACGGTCGCCTCCTCGCCAACGAGGTCGCCCTCCGCCTCACCGTCTGAGCACTGCACGACGTTCTCCGATGATCTTGAGCACTTTCGGTTGCGGAGGTGCGTTGGGCGTGCTTCGATGCTTGGCACCGTCTGCTGAGGACGGTGGCGGTGAGGGGGTAGGCAAGTGCTCGAGGATCTGGGTCCCCTCGAACAGATCGAGCGGTCGGTGCAAGAGCGCGCCAAGGACATCTCCCTGGAGATGGTGGGTGCCGGCAAGGAGAAGCTCCGTGCGCTGATCGCCGACGAGGTGGCGCGTTGGACCCTCGACCACCGGCGTGGCCTGCACCCCTACGACCTCAGCGAGCCCGACCTCGTGGCCGAGCGGGCCTTTCGCAACCTGGCCGGCTACGGCCCCCTCGAACCGCTGCTCGATGACGATGACGTCTGGGAGGTGATGGTCAACGCGCCCGCTTCAGGCGACCGACGGCGATCTGGCTGCGGGGGAGGGTGACCGCCACCTCGTGGATCTCGCCACTGGTCGCCTGGTCGGTGACGGATCCAGCTTGGACGATCTCGCCGTCACCGATGGGGCCGAGGGTGACCCGGCCGGCCAGCGACTCGACGCTGGTGAAGGCTCGGCCCGCCGCGGCGGCGGGGAGATCCACCTCGACCATGCGCAGGTCGTCGGGCTCCAGCACCTCGCCCACCCGAAGGGCGTGGGAGGCAACCGCCACCGGGTCCGTGGGCCGTTGCGACGAGCGGTCGTAGGCCACGAAGACGCCCACCGCGGCGACGGCCATGAGCACGCCGCCAAGCACGGCCCGGCCGCCCGGCAGCCCCCGATGTCGTTCGATCTCCATGGAGCCCCCAGCTCTCGAAGGACATGAGACTACATGAAGACAGCGTCCGCTACGCTGCCGCCATGCCATCCTCTGCGGACATCGAGTGGCTGTCCACCCAGGAAGCGTCCCGGCGCCTCGGGGTCACCACCCGCACCCTCTACCGCTTCGTTGACCAGGGCGACCTCGCCGCCTACCGCATGGGGCGGGTGATCCGGGTCAAGGCCACCGACGTGGACGTCTTCATCGAGTCATCTCGCATCGAGCCGGGCACCCTCGAGCACCTCTACCCCGACACCAGCCCCAAGCCGTAGTCGCTCAGGGCAGCGCCACCTCGGCGATGGCCCCCAGCGGCACGTAGGCCATGGCGGGCGGATCCCCGTCGGGCCGCACCGTCACCACGTCGTGACCGACCGCCCGCAGCTCGCCGGCCACGGCGTCCGCACCGTCGACCGGGACCAGCAGGACCCGCGACCGCTCGGCGGCCAGCTCGCCCAGCACCTCGGCGAGGCGGAAGGTCGTCGTGAGGACCTGCTCTCCGACGGTGACATCCACCCGCGGTGCCGTGCGGACCGCGGTGACGGTCTCCAGGGTCAACAGCACCTCCTTCCCCGACGCCAGGTGCAGCGCCACGAAGTCGGCGCCGATGACGTCGATCCGACCATGGTGCCGCCGCCCTCCCCGGATGCTGATGGCGACGCCGGTGCCGCGTTCGGCGAGGTCGACCAGCATGCCGACGAAGGTGGCGTCGGCCTCGGCCGCGGCCCGCAACCAACGTTCCTGGGCTCGGGCGCCGGCCGAGCCCTCCACCTGGGCATCCGCCAACCAGCCGTGGAGACGAGCTGCGAACCCGGCGGGGGCGCCGGCTACGAGCCCCGCTGGATCCCGCAACGCGCCCTCCCACGACGTCTCGTCCACTGCCGGAGCGTAGGGCGCGCCCAGTAGCCTTGCCGGGTCGTGTCGAGCACCCAGGTCCAGATCTCCGTACCCAGCAACCACCTCATGCCGTTGCTCCTGGGCGAGCGCGACGAGGTGCTGCGCGCCATCGAGGCATCGTTCCCGACGGTCGCCATCCACGTGCGGGGCAACGAGATCGCCCTCGACGGTGACGTCGACGTCGACGTGGAGCGGGTGTCGCGCCTGCTGGAAGATCTCGTGGTGCTGGTGGAGCAGGGCCAGCGGCTCGACGCTGGCACCGTGCGTCGCAGCGTTGACATGGTGCGCCACGACGAGCGACCGGCCGAGGTGCTGAGCACCGAGGTGCTGCGGCCGGCTCGGGGTCGTCCGGTCCGCCCGAAGTCCAGCGGGCAGAAGCGCTACGTCGACGCCATCCGCCAGAACGTCATCACGTTCGGGCTCGGCCCGGCCGGCACCGGCAAGAGCTGGCTGGCCGTAGCCATGGCCGTGCAGGCGCTGCAGGCCAAGGAGGTCGACCGCATCATCCTCACCCGGCCGGCGGTGGAAGCGGGGGAGCGGCTCGGGTTCCTCCCGGGCGACCTCATGGCCAAGGTCGACCCGTACCTGCGACCGCTGTGGGATGCGCTGCACGACATGACCGGCACCGACACCGCCGCCAAGCTCCTGGAGCGAGGCGCCGTCGAGGTGGCGCCGCTGGCCTTCATGCGCGGCCGCACCCTCAACTCGAGCTTCATCATCCTCGACGAGGCCCAGAACACCACCCCGGAGCAGATGAAGATGTTCCTCACCCGGATCGGGTTCGGCTCTCGTGCCGTCATCACGGGCGACACCACCCAGGTGGACGTGGCCGGCGGTCGCAGCGGTCTTGGCGGACTGGAGCGCGTCCTCGGTGACATCGACGGACTGGGTTGGGTGCACCTCACCAGTGCCGACGTCGTCCGCCATCGCATCGTGCAGGACATCGTCGACGCCTACGAACGGGCGACGCCGGCCCAGCCGTCGCGCTGATGCCGGCCGAGCCACCCGAGGGCCCTGACAAGCCCGATCCGGCCGACCTGCCGGAGGGCATCGAGCCCGACGACCTCCCCCGGCTGCCGATGACCGCGCGCAG
>JBDSUN010000013.1:0-3994 GCA_039927735.1 Acidimicrobiales bacterium
CGACGGCTCGGGCTCCGAGGGCGATGCGGGCCGCCCCCGTCTTGATCGGGTCGATCCTCGGACGGTCGTGGGTGGTCCCCTCGGGGAAGATGGCCACCACGTCGCCCCGGGCCAACGCCGCGTGGCACTCCGCGAAGGCGTCGTCGTTGCCCACCGCCCCGCCGGCATCGGTCTGGCGCCGCACGAAGACGACGCCGAGGCCGCGCAAGAGCCGGCCCCCGATCGGCACCCTCCGCAACGCCGCCTTGGCGATGAAGCGGGGCGTCCGACCCAGTGCCGCGGTGATCACGATCGGGTCCACCAGCCCGTTGAAGTGGTTGGCCACCAGGAGCACCGGTCGCCCTCGCGGGTACCGGTCCTCGCCCGCCACCTCCAGGCGCCGGAACAGCAGTGATGCCGCGAAGCGCGCCACCCACGCCATCAGCCGTCGCACCGATGCACCTCCACCGGCGACAGCCTGGCAGGACGACGAGCGATGATGTCGCCATGCCCCCCCACGCGCCGGCCGGCCAGGTCCCCGGCCTCGACGGTGCCCGGGCCATCGCCACCCTGAGCGTGTTCCTCTTCCACGCGCTCTGGCGGACCGAGGTGCTGCGCCCGCTGCGCCCCGTGCTCGGTCACGCAGACCTCGGGGTCGAGGTCTTCTTCATCCTGTCGGGCTTCCTCGTCACGAGGCCCCTCGTGGCCCATGCCGTGGGCGACGGTCGCCGGGTGGGGTTCGTGGACTTCTGGCGACGGCGGTTCGCCCGCATCTGGCCCGCCTACCTGGTGGCGCTGGCGGGCGCGGTCGCCCTCGGCGTCGGCGAGGTGCAGGGTGCGTCCGGCTGGCTCAAGCACGGACTGCTGATCGACAGCTGGTTCGACGACGGCGGCGGCACCGGGCTCCGGGTCTCTTGGACGCTGGTGGTCGAGGTGGCCTTCTACGCCGCCATCCTTCCGGTGGGGATGCTCGTGCTGGTGGCGGGGCGCCGCCGGCTCGACGCCTGGGTCGCGGTGTGCCTCGGCTCGCTCGCCACAGGCGCCTGGGCGCTGGTGGTCACCACCCAGGAGACGACCGAACCCTGGGTGCGGGTCCTCCCGCCGTACCTCGTCGCCTTCTCGGTCGGGATGCTGGCGGCGGTGGCCGAACGTGGTGACGCGCGCCAGACCTGGCTCGGGTGGGTGCCGCGCGGGCTCCGTCGGCTGGCCGAGCACTCGCGGGTGTGCTGGGCGCTCGCAGCGTTTGCCCTCGTGGTGCTGATCGTCGTCCTGGAGCCCAGCCCGACCGCTCCGCCCTTCGGGCTCGGACGGGAGCGGGCCGTGCAGTCCTTCCTCCAGGTGGCCATCGGGGGCCTGGCCCTGCTGCCGCTCATGCTGCGCACGGCCACCGTGCCGTTCCTGTCTGGTCGCGCCCTCGTGGCGCTGGCCGGCGTGTCGCTGGGCTTCTTCCTCTGGCACATCCAGATGCTCTACCTCGTCCGCCCGCTCATCCGAGGCTCCAGCGGCGAGGCGCTGGTCGGTCTGGCCCTGGCGCTGGTTGGGTCGATCTTGGCGGGAGCGGCGAGCCGTCGATTCGTGGAGGCACCGGCCCGACGGCTACTCGTACGCTGAGATCTGGCTGCCCGGGGCGGCCGAACCTGTCGTCGCAGGCGTGGTCGAGGCGTTGCCTGCGTCAGGCGGTGGGCACGTCCTCACCTTCGCCTACGGCCAGTCCTACCTGGGCCGCGAGGGTGCGCCTGCCCTGTACCTGCCTGAGCTGCCCAAGCGCCGAGGCCGGCAGGAGCCCAGCCCCGGCCTGGACGTCCATGGCGTGATCCGGGACGCAGTGCCCGACGCATGGGGCCAGCGGGTGATCATGCGCCGCCTCCTCGGGCGTGACGGGCGCGACCGTGACAGCGCTGACGTGCCGCTGCTCACCTACCTGCTGGAGTCGGGGTCGAACCGACCCGGCGCCCTCGACTTCCAGGGCTCTGCCAGCGAGCACGTGGACCGGACCTCCGCCGCCCCGATCGTGGACCTGCTCGGCGCCGCCGACGATCTGCAGTCCGGTGCACCCATCGAGCTGCAGGAGGCCCTCGATGCCGGGTCGTCCGTCGGCGGGGCCCGACCGAAGGCGAACATCGTCGACGGGGACCGACAGCTGATCGCCAAGTTCTCCGCGATGAGCGACACCTACCCGGTGATGAAGGCCGAGGCCGTCGCCATGGACCTCGGCCGGTGCGTGGGGCTCGACGTGGCCCCGGCGGAGCTCATCGAGGTGGGCGGACGCGAGGTGCTCCTCGTCGAGCGGTTCGATCGCGGCCCCGGCGGCGCCCGCCTCATGTTCGTCTCCGCCCTCACCATGCTCGGACTCCACGAGATGTTCGTGCGCCGGGCCGACACGCTGCGCGAGCTCTTCGGGAGGATCGTGCTCAACGTCCTGGTCGGCAACACCGACGACCACGCGCGCAACCATGCGGCGTTCTGGGACGGTGAACGCCTCGCCCTCACGCCCGCCTACGACATCTGTCCGCAGCTCCGTACGGGCCAGGAACAGGCGCAGGCGATCGAGCGGGATGCCCTGTGGGGACGACAGATCCTCAAGCCCTTCGCCAACTACGGCTATCCCCGGTGACGCCACGGCCGCGCGGCTGCACATCCATGTGACTGGTGGTCGGAACCGGCGTCGATCCGGTGACCTCACGCTTTTCAGGCGCGCGCTCTGCCAACTGAGCTACCCGACCTCGATCTTGCGCGGTCCCGACGGGATTTGAACCCGCGACCTCCGGCGTGACAGGCCGGCGTGCACTCCAAGCTGCACCACGGGACCATGGTGACTGACTGATCTGTTGACTTCTCTGGCTGCTCTTGCACCCCCAACGGGATTCGAACCCGTGCTGCCGGCGTGAAAGGCCGGTGTCCTAGGCCGCTAGACGATGGGGGCAGGGTCCCCGTTGTGGGTAGGGCGTGACCCTAGCAGCGGGGCGTTCTCCGCTACATCTCCGGTTCGGTCGGGGTTGGCAGGTCCCCGGCCAGCGCGTCGACGACGTCGTTGAGCAGCACGCTGAGGTAGCCGTAGACGGCCATGGCCGGGGCGTTCGGATGGTCCTCGTCGATGCCCTCCTGGTCCTCGGACACGTCGAGGCGGGTGCCCAGCACCAGGCGGAGGTCGTTGAGGGCCGTGAGCCAGGCACCGAGCTGGGCCTCGTCGAGCTCGGTGGCCCCGGCGCTGTCCTCCACGGTGGAGAGCGCGTCCAGGCGCCGTTCGAGGAGCTCGTCCCGCACGAGCTGCTGGTACTCGCGGTCGCGCTCGGGGTCGTCGTGGTAAGCGGTGGGGAACAGTCGGCGCACGCTGGGGTCGTCGGTGCTGAGCTCCAGCAGCTCGCGCAGCTGAACGACCAGGCTGGCCAGCAGCTCGCGCTCCTCCGCCGGGAGGCGCACGGCGAAGGCGCCCCGTCGGGTGCGGCTGATGCGGCGCCGGAAGAGGCGGGCCATCAGGTGTCGTGCTGCATCGTCGCCCAGAGCCCGTGCTCGTGGAGGCGGAATACGTGCAGCTCACAGGTCTCCCTCGGACCGTTGGCGACCACCGCCCGACCCTCCTGGTGGACCTGCAGCATGAGGCGGTCGGCCTTCTCCTTCGGGTAGCCGAACAGCTTCTGGAGCACGAAGGCCACGTAGGACATCAGGTTGATCGGGTCGTTCCACACCAGCACGATCCATGGTGCGTCGGGCTCGGTGCGGGTGTCGTCGACCGGCTCCTCGACCTCGACGGGCGACGGTGCGGGGTTCGACATCACGACGTCACCGGAACGTCAGCACCGATTCGGTGCCGATTCGGTGCTGTCGCGTCGACCGACAGCAGGGCGGGGTGGCGAGGAGGGTCCTCGACAGGGATGGGCTCGGTCAGGCCGAGGTGGAAGCGGAGGGCCGCCACCCACACCAGCACCGAGCCGAGCACGTGGGCGCCGACGAGGAGCTCGTCCCGCACGAGCTGCTGGTACTCGCGGTCGCGCTCGGGGTCGTCGTGGTAAGCGGT
>JBDSUN010000014.1:0-9681 GCA_039927735.1 Acidimicrobiales bacterium
ATCGACTACGGCGACGTGTGCCTCAACTACGACAAGGCCTTCTTCGCCGAGGCCGGCATTCCGGTGCCGACCAGCCTGGAGGACCTCGTCGATCCGCGGTACCGGGACCTGTTGGTGGTGCAGAACCCGGCCACCTCGTCGCCCGGCCTGGCCTTCCTGCTGGCGAGCATCCAGGCCTTCGGCGAGGACGGATGGGAAGCCTGGTGGGGCGACCTGCGGGCCAACGGTGTGCAGGTGGTCGACGGCTGGGAAGAGGCCTACAACACTGCATTCTCCGGCGGCGGGGCCAGCGAGGGCACCCGGCCGCTGGTGGTGTCCTACGCCTCCAGCCCGCCGGCCGAGGTGCTCTTCGCCGAGCCCCCCGTCGACGAGTCACCGATCGGGGTGATCGATGCCAGCTGCTACCGCCAGGTCGAGGGCGCCGGGATCCTGGCCGGCACCGACCACGAGAAGGAGGCCGGTCAGCTGATCGACTTCCTGCTCTCGGAGCCCTTCCAGGCCGACGTGCCCCTCTCCATGTTCGTGTTCCCGGTCCGCTCGGGCGTCGAGCTGCCGGAGGCGTTCGTGGAGCACGCCGCCCGTCCGGCCGAGGTGTTCGAGCTGCCGGCTGAGGAGATCGACGCCAGCCGCGAGGAGTGGATCGACCGGTGGACCGACCTCGTGCTCCGGTGATCCGTCGCCGTTGGGCGGCTGCTCTCCTGGCGCCCCCGGTCGCCTTCCTCGCCGTCTTCTTCGCCTGGCCGGTGGTCAACATCGTGGGCGAGGGCCTGCGAGGGGACGGCGGCTGGGACCTCTCAGGCGTCGGCGAGGTGCTGGGCGACCCGGCTCTGCGCCAGGTCGCCTGGTTCACCCTGTGGCAGGCCGCCGCCTCCACCGTCCTCACCCTCCTGCTCGCGCTCCCGGCCGCCCACGTCCTCGCCCGGCTCGAGTTCCCCGGACGCCGCATCCTGCAGGCGCTCGTGGTGGTGCCGTTCGTGCTCCCCACGGTCGTGGTGGGCGCCGCCTTCGTCGCCCTGCTGGGCCCGTCCAGCCCGGTTGGCATCGACCTCCAAGGCCGCGTGTGGGGCATCCTGATCGCCCACGCCTTCTTCAACCACGCCGTGGTCGTCCGCACCGTCGGGGGGCTCTGGGAGGGCCTCGACCCCCGCGCCGAAGAGGCCGCCCGGATGCTGGGAGCCACGCGCTGGCAGGCCTTCCGGGCCGTCACCCTGCCCGCCCTCCGGCCGGCCATCGCCTCCGCCGGCGCCATCACCTTCCTGTTCTCGTTCACCTCCTTCGGCGTCGTGCGGATCCTGGGCGGCTCGGCCCGCACCACCATCGAGGTAGAGATCTACCGGCAGACGGCGGACCTGCTCGACCTTCCGGTGGCGTCGGTGCTGGCCCTGCTGCAGCTGACGGCGGTGGCCGCCATGCTCGTCGTGCAGGACCGCCTGGAACGACGTCGCCAACACCAGCCCGTCGCCCTGCGGCCGAGCGCGCAATGGAGACCGCGGGGCCTGGGGGAGCGGATCTGGCTGGTGGGCAACCTCGTCGTCATGGCCGGGCTGCTCGGAGCGCCGTTGCTCACCCTGGTGGAGCGCTCCTTCCGGACGGCCGGCGGAGGGCACGGCCTGGCCGCGTGGCGGGCGCTGGGGGAGGCCAGCCGAGGCTCGGGCCTGTTCGCGGCGCCCACAGACGCAGTGGTCAACTCGTTGCGGTTTGCGGCGATCGCCACCGTCGTGGCGGTCACGCTCGGGGCCATGGCGGCCGCCGCCCTCGCCCGCGCTGACGGGCGGTTGGCTCGGCTGCTCGACGCCGTTCTGCTGCTGCCGCTCGGCACGTCGGCCGTCACGGTCGGCTTCGGCTTCCTCATCGCCCTGGACGAGCCGGTGGATCTGCGGGCCAGCGCGGCCCTCGTGCCCCTGGCCCAGGCGGTGGTCGCCCTTCCCTTCGTGGTCCGCACCATGACGCCTGTGCTCCGATCCATCGACCCGCGCCTGCACGAGGCGGCTGCCGTGCTGGGTGCATCCCCGGCGCGGGTCTGGTGGTCGATCGACCTCCCGATCGTGCGACGAGCCGTCTTGGTGGCGGCCGGCTTCGCCTTTGCCATCTCCCTGGGCGAGTTCGGGGCCACGACGGTGATCGCCCGCGCCGACGCGCCCACCGTTCCGGTGACCATCGCCCGGCTGCTGGGTCGTGCCGGACCGCTCAACACCGGGCAGGCCTTTGCGCTCAGCACGGTGCTGATGGGGCTGACGGCGGGGGCCGTGCTGTTGGTGGATCGCTGGCGCGCCCGCGCCCGCGCCGGCGGCTGGGGCGGTTGGGTGTGACCGGCCGGCTCGAGGTGACCGGAGCGACGGTGCGCTTCGACGCCACCACGGCCCTCGCCGGCGTCGACCTCCGGGTGGAGGCGGGCGAGGTGGTCGTGCTGCTCGGGCGGAGCGGGAGCGGCAAGTCGACGCTGCTGCGGGCGGTGGCTGGGCTGCAGCCTCTGGATGCCGGGCGCATCGTCGTGGACGGTGTGGACATGGTCGGGGTGCCACCGCACCAGCGCGGCATCGGGCTGATGTTCCAGGACCACGCTCTGTTCTCCCACCTCGACGTGGCCGCCAACGTCGGGTTCGGGCTGCGGATGCGGCGCCGACCGGCTGAGGAGGTGGCCGCCACCGTGGCCGGCCTCCTGGACCTCGTCGGTCTGCCGGGCACCGGAGGCCGCCCCATCCAGACGTTGTCGGGAGGAGAGCAGCAGCGCGTGGCGCTGGCCCGGTCGCTGGCTCCTGCACCGCGCTTGCTGCTGCTCGACGAGCCGCTCGGCGCTCTGGACCGTCCCCTGCGGGAGCGGCTCGTCGTCGAGCTGCGCCAGGTCTTCACGCGCCTGGGGCTGAGCGTGGTCGCCGTCACCCATGACCAGGCCGAGGCCTTCGCCCTGGCCGACCGCCTGGTGGTGATCGAGGCGGGTCGGGTGCTCCAGCAGGGGCCACCGGCCGAGGTGTGGATCACCCCGGCCAGCGCCTCGGTGGCCCGGCTGCTCGGCTTCGCCAACGTGGCCGCGGCGTCTCTGGAGTCGGGTCGGATCGTCAGTCCGTGGGGCGATCTCGGCCCTACCGATGGGCCGGTGGCGGCTGTCCTGGTGCGTCCGGAGGGTGTGGCGGTCGATCCCGACGGGCGGATCGAGGGCACCGTGACCGCCTCCACCTTCGCGGGAGCCCGGACCCGGCTGACGGTGGCGGCGCCCGGTGCGCCAGACCTCGACGTGGAGGTGGCCGGCCCCGTCGGACCGCCCGTGGGCAGCCACATCCGTCTCCGCGTCACCGCTGGCGCGGTGACCGCCCTCCCCTCCTGAGGCGCCCGCTAGGAGGACGGCGGGGCGGCCATCTACGATGCGCCGGTCTCGGTGGTCCCGCCAGTGGGCCTCCGCACCTGCCGATCCCTCCTTCCGTGCGCCGTCGCTCCCGCCTCCTCATCCTCGCCGCCGCCATGGCGACGACGCTGGGCGTCCCCGACATCTCGGCGCTGGCGCAGGAGGAGCCGCCCACCAGCGAGACGACCACCACGACGGCACCGCCCGTCACCGTCACCGTCCCGCCCGTGGACGAGAGCACCACGACCACCATTGCCCCGCCCGTCGACCCGAACGATCCGAACGCCGTCGAGGAGGTGGCCGCCGAGCCGGTGCCGCTGGTGCCCGACACGGTGCCGCCGGGCGCCCCGGGCACCGGCCAGTACGGGCTCCAGGCCGGCCGGGTCATCCGTCAGCAGCTTCGGGTGGCCAGCGCTGAAGCCGTCGAGCTGGAGACCACGTACAACTCGCTCAAGCAGCGGGTGGTCGACCTCGAGGCCGAGCTCGACCAGCTCGAGACCTCCGTCACCGGTCTGGCCGTCGAGGACCGGGCCGCGGTGCGTCGGGTGGAAGCCGCCCGCCGCCAGTTCGAGGCCCGCACCGTCTCTGCGGTCGTGCGGGGCCGATCCGACGACATCGGCAACCTCGTCAACACCGACGACCCGAACGAGATCGCCGTCGCCCAGGCTCTCCTGGCCTCCGTGCTGGAGGCCGACGACGCCGCCGTGCGCGAGTACCTCGCCGCCAAGCAGCAGGTGAGCGCGGGACTGGTGGGCGTGGCCGAGCGGCTCGTCGACGCCCGTCTCGAGCTCGAGGACGCCCGCCTGCGGCTGGTCGAGTCGCGGCGGGCCAGTGTCGCCGCCCAGTTCAACCTGGCCGTGTTCGCAGCCGGCTCCGAGATCGTCATCTCCGGCTTCGTCTTCCCGGTGGGCGACCCCCACAGCTTCGGGGACACCTTCGGCGCGCCGCGCATGCTGGGCACCTCGTTCGAGCACGCCCACCAGGGCACGGACATCCTGGCCCCGAGCGGCACGCCGCTCCTGGCCGCTGAGCGGGGGCTCATCACCAAGATGGGCTCCGAAGCGCTGGGTGGCATCAAGATCTGGGTGAAGGGCGAGAGCGGCACCTACTACTACTACGCCCACCTCAGCGCCTTCGCCGAGGGCATGGTCGACGGCAAGCTGGTGGAGGCCGGCGATGTCATCGGGTTCGTGGGCGACACCGGCAACGCTCGCGGGGGCGTGCCGCACCTGCACTTCGAGATCCATCCCGGGGGCGGCACGGCCGTGAACCCCTACCCCCTCCTCAAGGTGGTCGACGACCTCGGCCGGCAGGCCAAGGCCCGCGCCGGACGCTGAGGGTGGACGTCGTCGCCTCGCTGGAGGCTCCGTGTGAACCCGCCGAGCTGTTCCCCTGGGTGGACGACCTCGCCCGGTACCCGGGCTGGCTCGACATCGTGCTCCGCGCCGAGGTCGCCGCCCCCCACGCTGATGACGTCGGCCCGGCCTGGTCAGTCGACCTGCGAGGACGGCTCGGACCCTTCGCCCGCGCCAAGCGCTTGCGCATGGTCCGCACCGTCCACGAGCCGGATCGTCACGCCCGCTTCGAACGGGTGGAGCACGACAGCCGACAGCACTCGCCCTGGGTGCTCGACGCCGAGCTGGCGGGCACGGACGGCGCCACCACCCTGACGATGCGGCTCCACTACGGCGGCCGCCTCTGGATGCCCACCCTCGATCGTCTGCTCGCCGAGGAGATCGAACGCTCCCGTCCCCGCCTGCTGGAGCGCTTGGACGCCTGAGGTCAGGTGGCGCGTGCCGCCCAGCGACCGTCCCGGCGCTCGAGGGCGAGGCGGAGCCCGAACGCCTTCGACAGGTGGTCGGCGGTGAGCACGTCGTCGAGGGGGCCTTGGTGGAGCACCCGCCCCGCTCGTAGCAGCAGGGCGTGGGTGGTGCCGACGGGGATCTCCTCGACGTGGTGCGTCACCAGGACCGTGGGTGGCCCCGCCCGCTGGCCGGCGGCTGTGCCCAGGCGCGTGACGAGGTCCTCCCGGCCGCCGAGGTCGAGGCCGGCGGTGGGCTCGTCGAGCAGCACGATGGCGGGATCGCCCGCAAAGGCTCGGGCGAGCAGCACCCGCTGCCTCTCACCCGACGACATGGTGGCCACGGCCCGTTCGGCGATGGGCAGGACGCCGAAGCGGTCGAGCAGCGCCAGGGCTCGTTGGCGGTCGTCCTCGTCGTAGGTGTGCCACCACGGCTCGAGGGCGGCGTAGCGGGCGGTCATCACCACCTCGGTGCCGGTGAGCTGCGGCCGGAGGAGGTCGCCGAAGGCGGGGCTGGCCAGCCCGATCCGGATGCGCAGGGCGCGCACGTCCGTGTGGCCCAAGACCTCGCCGTCCACCTCCACCTCTCCGGTGCTCGGGTGGAGGTAGAGCGAGGCGACGCGCAGCAGCGTGGTCTTGCCGGAGCCGTTCGGACCGAGGACGACCCACCGCTCGTCGCTGTGGACCTGCCAGTCGACGTCCTCGAGCAGGCGGCCACCGTCCCGCACGACGCCGACGCGGGTGAGCCGTAGGGCGGGCCGGCTCACCCGCTGATGGGGAGCTCGAGCACGTGCGGCCGACCGCTGGCCAGCGCCAAGCGGACGGCCTCGCCCACGTCGTCGGTGTGCTCGACGAGGGTGGCGTCGACGGCCATCGAGCGGGCTAGGGCCATGAAGTCCACCGGTGGGGCGTCGAGGTCCATGCCGACGAAGCGGCCCCTGCGGACGCTGGCCCCGCCCATGCCCCGCAGGTACCCCTTGAGGATCTTGTACTGGCGGTTGTTGACGACTGCGAACACCACCGGCAGCCCCTCGGCCGCGGCGGTCCAGAGCGCCTGGGGCGAGTACATGGCTGAGCCGTCACCCACCACGCACAGCACCGGCGCCCGTTGGTGGGCGAGGGACACGCCGCAGGCCGCCGGCATCCCCCAGCCGAGTCCGCCACCGGTGCAGAAGAAGTAGCGGCCGGGCTCGGTCCAGTGATGGAAGCCCCGCACGTACACGCCGGTGGTGATGGCCTCGTCGACCACCAGGCTGTCGGCCGGCATGGCTCGCACGAGCGCATGGGCGGCGGCCATCGGGTCCATCGGGGCCGCCCCGTAGCGGTCGAGGGCGGTCTGCTCCAGCGCGGCCACCTCGTCGGAGCGTTCGCGACTGGCGACGGCCAGCGCGTCGCCCGCCGCGACCCCATCGGCTCGGGCGAGCACGAGCGGGAGCAGGGCCTCGAGACTGGTGCGCGGGTGGCCGACGAGGCCGAGCCGGACGGGCCACGCCCGCCCGAGCTGCGCCGGGTCGGGGGAGAGGTGGAGGAGCTCGACGTCGGGCGGCACGGCCCGGCCTGGTGTGTACGGGTAGACGATGAAGGCCTGCTCACCGATCAGGAAGACGCGGTCGTAGGCGCCGAGCACGGGGGCGATGGCGGCGGCGGCCGGCGGGAGCATCCCCTTCCAGAGGGGGTGCAGAGGTGGGAACACCCCTCGCCCGTGCAGGGGGGCGCCGTGCACCGGGGCGCCGAGGGCTTCGGCCAGAGCGACCACGGCGGCGACCGCGCCTGCCGCCGCCACTGCGTCGCCCACGACGAGGGCCACTCGTCCCACCGCCGGATCGGCGAGGAGGTCCGCCAGCTCCTCCAACCCGCCGGCCACGGCCTCCTGCACGATGGTGGACGCCGGCGGGGCTCCGTCGGGAACGTCCTGGTCCAGCAGGTCCATCGGCAGCGAGGCGAAGACGGGGCCGGCCGGAGCGTGGGCGGCGTCCTGAAAGGCGCGCCGCACGATCGTGCCGAGCTCGCCGGCGGTGCGCACCTCGTGACCCCACTTCACCGCCCCACCGGCCAGCTCCACCAGCGGGCCCGAGAGGAGGGGGTCGGCGGCGATGTGGCGGTAGTCCTGCTGACCGGCCGTCACGACCAGCGGGGTGCGGTTGGCCCGGGCGTTGGTGAGGTTGCCGATGGCATTGCCGAGACCGGCGGAGGTGTGCAGGTTGAGGAAGGCCGGACGACCGGTGGCCTGGGCGTAGCCGTCGGCCATGCCCACCACGGTGGCCTCCTGGAGGCCGAGGACGTAGTGGAGCTCGTCGGCCTCCGCGAGGGCGTCGATGAAGGGGAGCTCGGTGCTGCCGGGATTGCCGAAGACGTGGGTGACGCCCTCCGTCCGGAGCACGTCCAGAAGCACCTCCCGCGCGAGCACCATGACCGGACCCTACCGGCGCACCGTAGATTGGTTCCCGCCCCGCATCCCCCGACGGACGGCTCTCATCGACACTGCCCTCGGCCTGCTGGTCGTCATCCTGCTCATCCTCGCCACCGGCTTCTTCGTCGCGGTCGAGTTCGCGCTGGTCGCCATCGACCGGGATCGGGTCGACGTCGACGCGGCCGCCGGGAGCCGTCGCGCCAAGGCCACCGGCGTTGCGCTGCGCAAGCTGTCCTTCAACCTGTCCGGCGCCCAGCTCGGCATCACGGTCACCTCCTTGGTCGTCGGCTTCATCGCCGAACCCACCATCGCCGCGGCTCTCGAGCCCCTGGCCAAGAGCGTGGTGGGGGAGGACAAGGCGTCGGGCACCGCCATCGTGGCCGCCCTGGTGCTGGCCACCGTCGCCACCATGGTGATCGGCGAGCTGGTGCCCAAGACCATTGCCATCGCCAAGCCCCGACCCACGGCCTACGCCCTGGCCGCCCCGATGCTGGTCGTCACGACCATCCTCGGCCCGCTGATCCGGCTCCTCAACGGCAGCGCCAACTGGACGGTGCGCCGCTTCGGCATCGAACCGCAGGAGGAGCTCATCTCCGTGCGCTCGCTGGAGGAGCTCGAGCTGCTGATCCGCTCGTCGGGGGAAGAGGGGACCCTGGAGCCTGAGGCCCTCACGCTGCTCACCCGCTCCATCCGCTTCGGTGAGAAGGACGCCGCCGACGCCCTCGTGCCGCGCCGCTCGGTCACGATGCTGTCGATCGACGACGTCGTCTCCACGCTGGCCGAACGGGCGGTGGCGACAGGGCACTCGCGCTTCCCGGTGGTGGGCACCGACCTCGACGACGTGCGGGGCGTCGTGCACGTCAAGGACGTCTACGGCGTTCCCTACGAGGACCGGGCGACCCACCCAGTCCGAGACCTGATGGTCCCGGCGTTCGTGGTCCCCGAGACGCGCGACCTGGCCGACCTCCTCGCCGACCTCCGACGGGTGGGCAGCCACCTGGCCATCGTCGTGGATGAGCACGGGGGGACGGCCGGGATCATCACCCTCGAAGACGTGCTCGAGGAGATCGTCGGCGAGATCGACGACGAGTACGACCGCCCGACACCGACCCTCACCCGGGTGCAGCGAGCCGGCGAGTGGCGCCTGGACGGCGCGCTCCACCGTGACGAGGTGTTCGATGCCTGCGGGTTCGCCGTCCCCGAGGGCGACTACGAGACCCTGGCCGGCTTCGTGCTGGCCAGCTTGGGCAAGATCCCGGAGGTCGGCGAAGGGTTCGAGCACGACCGGTGGCAGCTCGAGGTGACCGAGCGCGACGGCCATCGCGTGGCCGAGGTGCGGCTCCGCAGTGGAGCTCGGCCCGTCCGAGCTGGTGACGAGCCGTGATCGCCCGCAACCTGAGCCTGGCCGTCCTCCTGCTCCTGGCCAACGGCTTCTTCGTGGCCGTGGAGTTCGCCCTCATCGCCAGCCGGCGCACGAAGCTCGAGGCCATGGCGGACCAGGGCAGCGCCCGGGCCCGCCTGGCCATCGGGTCCATGCGGAACCTGAACCTCCAGCTGGCCGGTGCGCAGCTCGGGATCACCATGGCCTCCCTGCTGCTCGGCTACGTCGCCGAGCCGACCGTGGCCGGGCTGATCGAGGATAGCATCGACCAGTTCGTGACCCTCCCCGAGGGCGTGCTCCACACCCTGGGGTTCATCATCGCCCTGACCATCGTGGCCTTTCTCCACATGGTGGTGGGGGAGATGGTGCCCAAGAACGTGGCCATCGCCGCCCCCGAGCGCACCCTGTTGGCCCTGGCCCTGCCCAACCGGGCCTACGTGACGGTGTTCGGCCCCCTCCTGCGGGTCTTCAACGGGATGTCGAACGGGTTGGTCCGGCTCCTCGGGGTGGAGCCGCGTGACGAGCTGGCCACCGCCGCCTCCGCCGACGAGCTGGCCATCATGCTGGGCGCGTCGCGCGACGAGGGGCTCATCGCCGACATGGCCCACCAGCTCCTCACCGGGGCCCTCGACCTCGGCGATCGCAGCATCACCACCGTGATGGTGCCCCGGGAAGGCGTCGTCTGGTTGCCCCGCTCGGCCACGGCCGTGGAGGCCGAAGCCCTGGTGGTGTCCTCCGGCCACACCCGC
>JBDSUN010000015.1:0-2569 GCA_039927735.1 Acidimicrobiales bacterium
TCTACCGGGCCACGGTGGGGGAGGAGTGCGACCAGGCAGACCGCGAGTCCAGGCGGGCGACCGGCACCTGTCGGTCCATTCTCGAGCGCATCGTGCCGGCCATGCCGCTCGATCAGCACCCACGCGACCTCTCCGAAGGCCAGAGGCTGGGGCTGGTGCTGGCCGTGCAGCTCACTGGCGACCCCCCGCTGGTCGTGCTCGACGAACCCACCCGTGGCCTCGACGGTATGGCCAAGGACCGCCTCGGCGACCTCCTGAAGGAGCTGGCCGGAGCAGGCCGGGCGGTGGTGGTGGCCACCCACGACGTCGAGTTCGTGGCCCGGACCGCCCACCGGGTGCTGGTGCTGGCCGACGGCGAGGTGGTGGCCGACGGACCCACCGCTGATGTGGTGGTGTCGTCGCCGGCCTTCGCTCCCCAGGTGGCCAAGGTGCTGCACCCCGATCCCTGGCTGACGGTCGACGACGTCGCCGACGCGCTTGCCGGAGCTGACCGATGACCGCCGTCGCCGCGTCTGCGCCTCGCCGTGACCATGCCGTGCTCCGGATGGCACCCCGCACCGTGGTGGCTCTGCTGGTGACGTCGGTGGCGGGCCTGGCCATGTTCGCCTGGCCTCTCGTCATCGACCCGCCGGCCGACTTCTCCCACACCCGCGACGCGCCGTACATCTTCGCCCTCATCCTGCCGGCGATGGTGGCCATCGTGCTGGCCGAGATGACGAGCCGAGGCATGGACACCAAGGCGCTGGCCATGCTCGGCGTGCTGTCGGCCATCGGCGCCGCCCTGCGGCCGCTGGGGGCCGGCACCGGCGGCATCGAGCTGGTCTTCTTCCTGCTCGTGCTCGGGGGTCGGGTGTACGGGCCCGCCTTCGGCTTCGTGCTCGGCTCCACGACCCTGTTCGCCTCTGCGCTGCTCACCGGGGGCATGGGTCCGTGGCTGCCGTTCCAGATGCTGGCGTCGTCCTGGGTCGGCCTCTTCGCCGGCCTGCTGCCGCGCCTGCGGGGGCGCCCCGAGATCGCCCTGCTGGCGGTCTACGCCGGGCTGTCGGCCTACCTGTACGGGCTCCTCGTCAACCTGTGGGGGTGGCCGTTCAGCCTCGGCGCCGACACCGAGCTCTCCTACGTGGCCGGCGCCGGGGTGCTCGACAACCTCCACCGCTTTGCCCTCTACACCCTCGCCACGTCCACCTGGGGCTGGGACACCGGTCGGGCCATCACCAACGTGGCCGCCGTCCTCCTCGTCGGCCGGGCCGTCCTCGCCACCCTCCGCCGTGCCACCCGCAAGGCCGCCTTCGACGCCCCGGTGACCTTCGGTTCTGGCGTTGCCTCCGGGCGTCCTGCGGCCGACCGCAACGCCAGATCATCGGCGTGACCGACCGTCGGCGGGCGCCCGTCCAGCGTTCGCTGTTCGAGCCCCATCTGGAGCGCTTGCCGGCCGACGCGCCCCATCGTCGGGCGATCCTCGACGCCCATCGGGCCGCCATCGAGGTGCGGCAGCCGGGCTACCTCGATCCTGTCACCGGGCTGGTCGTGATCACCGCGGCCGAGCACGTGCGTCGGGGCCACTGCTGCGCCAACGACTGCCGGCACTGCCCCTACCGCTGATGGACGGGCCGTAGCCGGCTGTCACGAGCAGGATCGGCCGTTGCCGGCCGGCACGAGGATCCGTAGGTCAGGTGCACGTGCCGCCATCAACGTCGCGAGCCCAGGGCTGACCCTGGGCTCGCGTCGTCCACCGGTCAATCCTCCGGGCATGGCGGTGGCATGCCTGCGCTGCTCCTGCACAAGGTCAGGGCGCTACGCCCGATGCGCAATGCGTCAGCAGTCAGCCATGCCGCGAGACGCCCGCAGGCAGGCGAACTCGTCGATGCGGGCCTGGCGCGCAGCCTCGGCCAGCGCTGCGCGCTCAGCCGCGTCGGGGCTGACCGTCGTCGTGGCCGGCACGGCCTCGGCGTTCTCGGCCCACCGGTCGATGGCGTCGGGGCTCATCGCCGGCCGGACCGGAGCCGCCTCCGGGGCCGCCGAAACGGCGGGGACCACGGTCGACACGCCGGTGTCGATGACGGCAGACGCCGCCAGGCAGCCGAAGGCGAACCCGGCGGCGATGCCGGCGACCGCCCTGACGATGGTGCGGACCGGATGACGGGTGCTGGTGGTATCGGGCTGGTAGGTGGTGTCGGCTGGGTTGGTGATCGTTGTGTTGGTCATGGCAGCAGGTGTCGCACCCGCCGGTATCGGCCTGGCAGCAGCCCGGTATCAGACCGGTATCGGTGCCGTTGACACGCTGGTCAGGGCGACGAACACTCCTCCTATGCGGGTGGGCGTGCTCGGGCCGGTCGAGGTCGAGGGGAACGGGGAGCTGAGCCCTCGCGACCGCGTCGTCCTGTCGGTGCTGGTCGTGCACGGCCACGAGGTGGTGGGGAACCAGCGGCTGGCCGACGCGCTGTGGGGCGACCAGCCGCCGGCCTCGGCCGGCAAGGTCGTGCAGGGTTGCATCATGCGGCTGCGAAGGGCGCTGGGTCCCTCGTCGATCGAGACGCACTCGACCGGCTACCGCCTGTCTTTGGGCGAC
>JBDSUN010000016.1:0-2547 GCA_039927735.1 Acidimicrobiales bacterium
GCCGCTTGCACGACGGCGGCGGTGGCGTCGGGGTCAGCCACGTCCACGGTGAGCGCGTGGCCGCCGACCTCCTCGGCGATCGCCTGAGCGGTCGCTGGCACCCGGTCGAGCACCGCGACCTGCGCGCCGCGCTGGGCCAGGCGTCGAGCGGTGGCCGCCCCGATGCCCGCCCCGCCACCAGTGATGATCGCCTTGTGCCCGTCGAGGTCGCGCTCGGTCATCGTGCCTCCAAGGTGAGCGGAGCCGACCTGATCCCGGCGATGATCGACGAACCGCTCCGCACGACCGACCCGGCCACGTGGAGGCGCTGCCAGCGGGCGGCCACCCCTTCGAGCAGGACGGACAGCTCGAGGCGGGCGAGGGCCGCACCGAGGCAGAAGTGTGGTCCATGCCCCAGGGCGACGTGGTGGTTGGGGCTTCGGCACACGTCGAACTGGTCGGCGGTGGGCCCGAACTCCGCCTTGTCTCGGTTGGCGGCGGCGTAGACGAGGAGGAGGGGGTCGCCGGCGGAGATGGTGGTGCCCCCGAGGTCGGTGTCGACCTCGGCGGTGCGCAGGAACGAGGTGACCGGGGTGGTCCAGCGCAACACCTCCTCGACGGCGCTCGGAAGCAGGGCCGCATCGGTCGCCAGGAGATCGAGCTGGTCGGGGTGCTCGGCGAGGGCCAGCAGCGCACCGGAGATGGCGTTGCGGGTGGTCTCGTTGCCGGCCACCAGCAGCTGGATCAGGAACATGCCCAGCTCGTCGTCGGACAACGTCTCGCCGTCCTCTTCGTAGGAGGCGAGCATCGACACGACGTCATCGCGCGGTTCGGCGCGACGGGTGGCAGCCAACGTGAGCAGCTCCACCGTCATCTCGGTGAGCAGCCCCATGCGCTCATCCTCCGGCCAGTCGGTGGCTCCGGGGATGGCCGCCTCCGACCAGCGGAACAGGCGGGGCTCGTCGCCGGGTGGCAGCCCGAGCAGCTGGGCGATGAGCTGGATGGGGAGTGGCACGGCCAGCTCGGCGGTGACGTCCACGACGGCTCCGTCAGCGGCCTGGGTGGCCAGCGCATCGAGAGCAGCACCCGTACGCTCCCGTACGAGGACCTCCAGCCGGCGCACGACGGCGTTCGTGAACCCTGGCCTGGCCAGCTTTCGGTAGCGCGTGTGCTCCGGCGGGTCAGCGTGCATCATCGTCGGCGGCGAGTCGTAGGTGACGCCGATCTCGTCAACGAGGATGCCCTTGGCTGAGCAGAACCGGCTCGGGTCGCTCGACGCTTCGGTCACGGCGGCGTGGGTGGTGACGGCCCAGAAGCCCTTGGTCGCGTTCCACGCCACTGGCGCGTGCTCCCGCAGCTCGGCCAGCACGCCGTGCAGGTCGCCCGCGTAGGTGGCCGGGTCGAGCAGGGCATCGGTGAGGGGGTGGTGCGTTCCGGGCACGACTCGGGAACCTACAGCGGTGCGGTAGACCCGGGGCATGGCCAACCCCGAACGGATGGTGGAGCTCGGTTTCTACGGCCTGGCCGGGCACGTCGACAACCCGCGAGACCTGCTCCAAGAGGTGCGCGACGCAGAGCGCATCGGGCTGGGCTCGGTGTTCCTCTCGGAGCGGTTCAACGTGAAGGAGGCGGCCACGTTGTGCGGAGCAGCGGCTGCGGTCAGCGAGGAGGTGGGCATCGCCACCGGGGTGACCAACACGCCCACCCGGCACCCGCTGGTGACCGCCGCATGGGGCACGACCATGCATCGCCTCACCGGCGGCCGCTTCGCCCTCGGCATCGGTCGGGGGATCGCTCCGCTCCTCGACATCATGGGGATCCCCCAGATCACGATGGCTCAGATGGAGGACCACGTCGGCCTCTACCGGCGTCTCTGGAAGGGTGAGGCGATCTTCGGCCACGATGGGCCGGCCGGTACGTACCCGCTGCTGTCGCTGGGCTCCGACTTCGACGAGGAGATCCCCGTCATGGCCGCCTGCCTCGGGTTCAAGACGATGCGCTGGGCCGGTCGCCTGCTGGACGGCGTGATCCTGCACACCTTCGTGAGCGACGAGGCGCTGGCCCGCTGCGTGGCTGAGGTGCGGGCCGGCGCGGAGGAGGCCGGACGGGATCCAGGGGCGGTGAAGGTGTGGGCGGTTCTGGCGACCCTGCACGAGCCCGATCACGAGCGGCGCCTGCGGGGCGTGACCGGTCGCATGGCGACGTACTTCCAGGCCTACGGCGATGCCCTCGTCACGATGAACGGCTGGGACCCGGCGCCCCTCGAGCGCTTCCGGGCCGACGAGGTGGTCCGCTCGGTGCCGGGTGCCGTCGATGCTGTCGCCACCATCGACCAGCTCGAGCACATCCAGACTCTGATCCCCGACGAGTGGCTGCCCGCGGCCGTGGGCTCCGCCGAGCAGTGCGCCGCCCGGGTCCTCGACCAGTTCGCCGCGGGTGCTGACGGCGTCATCCTCCACGGCTCCACCCCCGCCGAGCTCGAACCCGTCGTCCACGCCTACGCCAAGGTCCGCCCACCCGACCGCTTCCAGGGCCGCCACCCCAACCCCGCCCGGTGAGGACCCAACG
>JBDSUN010000017.1:0-3848 GCA_039927735.1 Acidimicrobiales bacterium
CCGCCGTCCCGCTGGATCCCGAAGCCCACGTTGGCGCCCCCGTCAGGAAGAGGGAACGACCAGGCGTAGCCGGGCAGCAGGTCCGCCTCGAACCACACGAAGAGCTTCTCAGCGGCGAGTGGCCCAACGCCCGTGAAGTACTGGCGGAAGGCGTGCCACTCGCCGAGGTAGCCGGGCGTCGACGCCCCGAGGTGCTTGCGGAGCGCCGACCACATGCCGTCGGCCCCGATGGCGTAGCGGGCCGCCAACGGGCCGACGCCCTCCACCTCCAGCACCACACGGTCGGCTCGCTCCTCAGCTCCGGTGCAGGCGTGTCCGTCGAGCACCTCGACCCCCGCCGCGCGTGCGACGTCGAGCAGGGCAGCGTCGAGCTCGGCCCGACGGGCCACGGCGGCGTAGAGCCCGTCGCCCGGGGGGAGTGGGAAGGTCGCCTCGTGCCCCGACGGGGAGCGGACCACGACGTCGTCGACGGGCTGCCACGACGGCACCGCAGCAGGATCCAGCCCGAGCCCCTCGAGGAGGCGGAGGGCTCCGGCGGTCAGGCCATCGCCGCAGACCTTGTCGCGCGGGAAGCTGGCCTTGTCGACGATGACGACGTCTCGACCTGCGTGGGCCAACCGGATGCCCGCCGCGGCTCCGGCCGGACCGCCGCCGACGATGACGACGTCAGCGGTGTCCACGGACGAGCCGCATCAGCACGGCTGGCCGGCGCCGGGGCGGTAGGTGGCGCGGAACTCGTCGGAGGCCGTGGCGCCGTCGGGGTAGGTGATGGTCCGGGTGGTGGTGACCACGTCGCAAGCCCCCGAGGTGCTCTCCCGGATCCCGGTCTGCTCGGCCCGGGCGTGGGGCGTGGAGTAGAGGGTGATGGTGAGGCTGGTGTCGGTGTACGACGTCCAGACCATGATGCCGTAGGGCGTGTCGTTGGTGAAGGCGAGGTCGGGGGCCGGGAAGCCCATCGTGGCCTCGCGCCCGCGCGGGTAGCGGTCGAAGTACTCCGAGTGGGCCTGGGAGGCATCGATCTGGAGGCCGGCGAAGTAGACGGCGTTGAACGTGGTGGTGGCGAACTGAGAGATGCCGCCGCCGATCTCGTCGACGTGCTCGCCGTCGCGGATTGCACCAGCGGGGAGGAAGCCGTTCTCGACCGTGCGCCGGCCGACGTGATCGTTGACCGAGAAGCTGGCACCGGGGGCTATGACCACCCCGCGCACGAGGTCGGCGATGCGGTGGATGTTGGCCACCCGGTTGCCGCCGGCGGCGTGATAGGTCGTGAATCCCGGACCCGCCGTGGTGGGGGTGCCGCTGCGCCAGGCGTTGTTGCCCCCCACGGGCTCCCGGATGCCGTAGGCCTCGGCGTCGGCCACGGTGAACGGTGCCGGGCCCTCGACGAGGGCCAGCTCCACGGATCGGGTGCCGCCTTGGAGCGCCTGCAGGATCGTGGCGGCGGACCCGTCCCCGCAGCAGACCCGGCCCGGCTGATCCGGGCGGATGACGGGGACGCCGCCCTCGAGGGTGAAGCTGGCGTCGACCGGGCGGCCGTCGATGTCGGCGAAGGCGCGACGGAGGTCGGCCTCGGCGGAGCCCTGGTCGAAGCTGGTGACGATGCTGCCGTCGGCGTTGCTGACCAGGCGCACCCAGGACCGAAGCTGTTCGGGAGCGACGGAGCGGCTGCCGCCAGCGGTCAGGATCTCCACCGGCTCGCTCACCAGGGCTTCGGCGGCGGCCGCGGCCTGCTCGGCCGCTTCGATGCTACCGAGCGGGGGGATGGGCGTCCGACCGAGCTCGATGCGGATGGCGTCCGCCCCCTCGGCGACCGCTGACTCCGCGGCGCCGGGGAGCAGGCGAGCGACCTCGGCGGCGTCGATCCCCGAGCCGTCCTGGCCGGCGACGACCCGGAAGGCCCCGTCGACCAGCTCGACGGTGGGCTCGGTCGGGGCGATGCGATCCGTGCCCTCCAGCTCGAGGACCTTGGTGCTCACCAGCTCGGCGCTGACCCGGAGCCGGAGTGGTGCCTGGCGCTGCGAGAACAAGGACCCGGCCCAGGCGAACGGGCGGATCGGGACGAAGGAGCTCTCACCAACCTCCAAGGCGCTGGCGGCCGTCAGCTCCTCGTCGACCACGAGGCCGAGGTCGGCGGCGGTGGACGCATACGTGCTGTCGCCGACCACCAGGTCGACGGGGGTGGTGCCGAAGTCAGCGGCCACGCCCGCGACCCGTCCGGCCAGCTCGTCCTCGGACAAGCCGCTGATGTCGACGCTGGCCAGCTCGACGTTTCGGGGGACCCCGCCGGAGCCCGTGTCCACGGCCCAGGCGATCACGAGCACCACGACCAGCACGATCGGGACGAGCGCGAGGGGCAGGAGCCAACGCCGCCGAGGCCGGGCGGGGTCGAGGTGGGACGGCCGCAGGCGTGCCTTCGGCCTGATGTCGACATCTTCCATGGGGGCACCAATCTCCCACGCGACGGCCCCCCGCCGGAATTCGCCCCCCTGGTCACCGTGCGCTAGACGAGAGAAGCCACGGGGGCACACACACAAGGGGAAGCTCCACGAATGACCAAGCTCTGCGAGGGTCGCGTCGCCATCATCACGGGTGCCGGTCGAGGCATCGGTCGTGAGCACGCGCTGCTGCTGGCTCACCACGGCGCCAAGGTGGTCGTCAACGACCTCGGCGGCTCGATGGACGGCGAGGGTGGCGATCAGGGCCCGGCCCAGTCCGTGGTGGACGAGATCACAGCCATGGGTGGCGAGGCGCTCGCCAACACCGATGACATCAGCGACTGGGACGGCGCCGAGCGCCTCGTGCAGTCCGCCATCGACACCTTCGGTGGCCTCGACATCGTCATCAACAACGCCGGCATCCTGCGTGATCGCATGCTCACCAACATGAGCGAGGCGGAGTGGGACGCCGTCATCAAGGTGCACCTCAAGGGCACCTTCGCGCCGTCCCGGCATGCCGCCGCCTACTGGCGTGAGCGCTCGAAGGCGGGCGAGACCAACGACGCCCGCATCATCAACACCTCCTCGCCTTCGGGCATCTACGGCAACGTGGGCCAGACCAACTACGGCGCCGCCAAGGCCGGCATCGCCAGCTTCACGATCATCGCCGCCAAGGAGCTGGGTCGCTACGGGGTCACCGTCAACGCCATCGCCCCCGCCGCCCTCACCCGGATGACCGAGGGGCTCGGGATGGGCGACGCTCCCGAGGAGATCAAGGAGCAGATGTCACCGGCCCACATCGCCCCGATCGTGACCTGGCTGGCCAGCCCCGCCTCTGCCCACGTCACCGGGCGGGTGTTCGACGTCACCGGCCGCATGATCTCGGTCAGCGAGGGCTGGCATCGCGGCCCGTCCCTCGAGCTGCCCACCGACGATCCGGTGGAGCTCGGCACACAGATCTCGGAGCTGGTCAGCCAGGCCCGCCCCAACGCCAACATGCAGGGCTACGACGAGAAGTAGGAGCAGCCACCACCATGCCGATCAACCCTGAGGCCGTCGGGACCAAGTCCGAGCCTGCCCGCCGCAAGTGGTCCTCCAAGGACGCGCTGATCTACGCGCTCGGGGTGGGCGCCGGTGCCGCCGACCCGCTCGACGAGCTGCAGTTCACCACCGAGAACACCAACGACACCCCTCAGCGCGCCCTGCCCACCATCGCCGTGGTGCTCGGCCCCATGGGCGGAGGCTTCGGCTCCATCGGCTCGTTCAACCCGGCCATGCTCGTGCACGGCGAGCAGGGGATCACCCGGCACCAGGAGATCCCGGTGGAGGGTGAGCTGGAGGCCGTCAGCGAGATCACCGGCATCTTCGACAAGGGCAAGGGCGCGGTGGTCGTCTCCGAGAGCACCTCCACCC
>JBDSUN010000018.1:0-4281 GCA_039927735.1 Acidimicrobiales bacterium
AGGCCCGCGAGTCAGCCCGGGAGAGCTTTGAGTGGTACCCCCGCGCCGGAGCCCGCCTCATTCCCCGGTGGCCGACATGCAGGCCGATCGCGGCGAGGAGCTCGGCAACTACGGCTACGCCGCCGACCTGCGAAAGGTGGCCGATGACGGCTCCCTCGATCTGCTCACCCTCGACTACCTGGTGGACTCGGGCGCCTGCGTGCTCGGCACGCCGGACGAGTGCATCGAGACGTGCAAGCGCTACGAGGCGGCCGGGGTCGACCAGCTGCTCTGCCTGGTGAACCCGTACAAAATGAGCCACGACGCCGTGATGCAGACGATCCAGATGATGGGTGAGCACGTCATCCCGGCCTTCCGCTAGACCTCCTCGGATGTCAGAGCCCGCAGTCATCGTCGAGCGCGACGGCCACCTCCTCACCATCACCCTCAACCGCCCCGCCAAGCGCAACGCCTTCAACGCGGAGGTCCTCTGCCGGCTCTGCGACGCCTGGGACCTGCTGGACTCCGATCCGGAGCTGCGGGTCGGCATCATGACCGGCGCCGACGGCAACTTCTCCGCTGGCGCCGACCTGGATCGACTGGTGGGCGCCCTCACCTCCGGCCAGCCCGCCGAAGACGACTTCGAGGAGCGCATCCGCCAGGACCTCACCCTCATCTACAAGGGCTTCCTCAAGGACCACTACGTCGCCAAGCCGATCATCGCGGCCGTGGAGGGCTACTGCTACGCCGGTGGCATGGAGATCCTCCAGGCCTTCGACATCCGCGTCGTGGCCGAGAACGCCCAGCTGGCGATCTCGGAGGTGCAACGGGGCCTGTTCCCGATGTCGGCCAGCACCATCCGGCTCCCGCGCCAGATCCCGTACACGGTGGCCATGGACATGCTCCTCGTCGGCAACCCGATCACTGGTGAACGGGCCTACGAGGTGGGCCTGGCCAGCCACCTCACCCGCGACGGCGACGCCATGTCCACGGCCCTCGAGGTGGCCGACCGCATCGCCGCCAACGGCCCCCTCGCAGTCCGCAACATCAAGGCCTCCGTGATGTCCGCCCTCGAGCGCACCGAGGCCGAAGCCTTCCAGCGCGAGCTCGAGCTGGGGATGGAGGTCATGGCCAGCCAGGACGCCAAGGAGGGCCCCCGAGCCTTCCTTGAGAAGCGCCCCCCCAACTTCACGGGCCGATGACCAACGTCTGTGCAGGGCTGGGTCCGGCATGCGGACGCCTTCGTGCACAGACGTGACTCTCTTGGCCATTCTGGTGGCCACGTCTGAGGTCGTCGGCGCGACGCGCTCCCGCAAGGCGAAGGTGGCGGCGCTGGCCGAGCTGCTCCGCAGCCTGTCGGCGGAGGAGGTGGAGCCGGCGGTCGGGTTCCTCGTCGGCGTGCCGAGGCAGGGGCGCATCGGGGTGGGGTGGCGCACCGTGCACGGCATCGAGGTCGAGCCGACGGAGAAGCCGTGGGTGGAGGTGCTCGAGCTGGACGCGCGGCTCTCGGAGCTGGCAACGACGGCGGGCAGTGGCTCGGTCGGCGTCCGCAACGCGTTGCTCGCCGAGCTGTTCCGACGATCCACAGAGGCGGAGGTCGACTTCGTGCGGCGGTTGCTCACCGGAGAGCTTCGCCAGGGGGCGCTGGCCGGCGTCATGACCGATGCGGTGGCGACGGCCGCGGAGGTGCCGATCGAGGTCGTGCGCCGGGCGGCCATGCTGTCGGGTGATCTCGGGCGGACGGCCACCCTGGCGCTCAACGAGGGGGTGGCCGCCATCGAGGCCGTGCGCCTCGCGGTGCTGCACCCGATCCAGCCGATGCTGGCCGCTAGTGCCGCCGATGTAGCCGAGGCGCTGGGCCACACCGGCGAGGCGTCGGTGGAGTGGAAGCTGGACGGCGCTCGGGTGCAGGTGCACCGGGCCGGAGAGGAGGTGCGGATCTACACCCGCAACCTGAACGACATCACCGATCGGTTGCCGGGCGTGGTGGCGGTGGCGAAATCTCTTCCGGCGAGCAGCTTCGTGGTGGACGGCGAGGTGCTCGGCATCGGCGAGGACGCCATGCCGCAGGCCTTCCAGGACACCATGAGCGCCTTCGGTCGCGATGGCTCGTCCGGCGCCGGCGCGGGCTTGGTGGTGACCTTCTTCGACGTCCTCCACGTCGACGGGGTGGACGTGATCGACGAGCCGCTGAGCCGCCGCCACGAACGGCTTGACGCGCTGGTGGGCGGTCTCGCCGTCACCAGGGTTCGCACCGCCGATCCCGTCGAGGCGCAGGCCGCCCTCGAGGCCTCGCTGGCCAGCGGGCACGAGGGCGTGATGGTGAAGGCGGTGGGCTCCACCTACGACGCCGGTCGGCGGGGTGGCTCGTGGCGCAAGGTGAAGCCTGTGCTCACCCTCGACCTCGTCGTCCTCGCGGCCGAGTGGGGCCACGGTCGCCGCCAGGGCTGGCTGTCCAACCTGCACCTCGGCGCCCGCGACCCCGCAGGCGGGTTCGTGATGGTCGGCAAGACGTTCAAGGGCATGACCGACGAGCTGCTCGGTTGGCAGACGACCGCTCTTGTCGAACGAGAGGTGAGTCGGGACGGCATCGTCGTCCACGTGCGCCCGGAGCTCGTCGTGGAGATCGGCCTCGATGGCGTTCAGACCAGCACCCGCTATCCCGGCGGCGTGGCCCTGCGCTTCGCCCGGGTCAAGGGCTACCGCCCCGACAAGGACCCCGGCGACGCCGACCTCATCGACACCGTCCGGGCCCTCCGCCCCGGTGTCGCACCGCAGTCGTAGCCTGTGGGCCTTTCCCCTTCGGCGTTGCTCTCGCGAAGGAAGTCCGTCACCATGGCCATCGGTGCTGCCCACCGCTCGTCGATCTACCAGAAGCTCGTCCCCATCCTCGGTGAGGAGGATGCCAACGTGATGATGTCCGAGTTCCCCGCCGTCGAGGCCGAAGAGCTCGTCACCAAGGACTTCTTGCGCGCCGAGCTGGCCGTCCTGCGCGGCGACATGGGCCTGCTCGGGTCTGACCTGCGGACGGAGATGGGTCTGCTCGGCGCGGGCACGGGCAAGCTCGAGGTGGGCCTTCGCGGCGAGATGGGCACGTCCGAATCGGGGCTTCGAGCCGAGATGGCTGCGATCGAGACCCGGTTGACCATTCGGCTCGGTGGTGCGATCGCCGCCAGCACCGCGTTCCTGGCTGCGCTCGGGATCTTCACCTAGGACCTGCGTTGCTCAGCGGCGGCGGCCGCCGAGCAACACGGGTCCGGATGTGGGTCGCTCAGCTCGAGCGTCGGCGTGCGTTGCCGCCGGCGGGGCGGCCCGGGCGGGCAGCTCCAGCACCAGCGGGTCGTCGGCCGGGCTTGGCGCCTGGGCGACCGGAGCGGGCCGGTGCACCGGAACGCTCCTGACCGTTGCGGGTCGGGGTGGCGGGCTTGGGACGCGGGGTCCAGTCGCCCTCCACCTTGCGCGGGCTCTCGCCCTTGCGATGTCCACCCTTGCCGCGGGCGGGCTTCGGGCCCCGGGACCGCTCCGGGCGGTCATCCGCACGAGCCCGCTCCCGACGGGAGACGCCGTCGAGGTCGTCGCCGCGGTCGATCGGCTTGGGAGGCGCGGAGCCGAGGATGGTGGCGGCGGTGGCCACCGTCGCCGTCTCGATGGGCTCGCGGCGACGCAGATCGCGCTGCATCTTGCGCACGTCCTTCTCCTTCTCGGGGGAGACGAGCGTGATCACCGTGCCGGGCTGGCCGGCCCGACCGGTGCGGCCGGAGCGGTGGACGTAGTCCTTGTCCGTGGCCGGCGGGTCGTACTGCAGCACGCAGGCCACCTTGTCGACGTGGATGCCGCGGGCGGCGACGTCGGTGGCGACGAGCACGTGGACCTGGCCGCGACCGAAGGCCCCGAGGGCCCGCTCCCGCTGGCTCTGGCTGCGGTCGCCGTGGGAGACGGCCCAGAACCGGTGGGTGACCTCGCCCTGCTCCTCGATCGAGGCGGCCTCGTGGTGGACCGGATCGTTCTGGTAGTGACGGATGAGCACGTCCACGTCGCCGTCGAGGGTGGCCGAGAAGAGCATCGTCTGGCGCTTCGGGTTCGTCTTGTCGAGGAGCTTGCGCACCTCGGGGAGGAACCCCATGTCGGCCATCCGGTCGGCTTCGTCCACCACCACCAGGTTGACGTCGTCCAAACGCAGGGAGCCTCTCTCGAGAAGGTCCTTGAGCCGGCCCGGCGTGGCCACCACGATCTCCACACCGCGACCCAGCGCCTTCATCTGGCGCTCCATGCCGGCCCCGCCGTAGACGGCCAGGACCTCGG
>JBDSUN010000019.1:0-6999 GCA_039927735.1 Acidimicrobiales bacterium
ACGGAACCGCGGTGGGTCGCGCCGTGCACGGCGTGCTGCAGACGATCGACCTCGCCACGGGCGCCGGGCTCGACGATGCCGTCGCCGCCCAATGCCAGGCCGAAGCCGTGCCCGAACGCGCCGTCGAGGTGCGCCATCTGGTGGAGGAGGCCCTCGGCTCTCCCAGCGTGCAAGCCGCGGCCACCCGCCCGCACTGGCGCGAGGTCTACGCCTGCACCCCCATCGGCGACCGTCTGCTCGAGGGCTACGTCGACCTCCTCTACCGGGGCCCGCACGGGCTCGTGGTGGTGGACCACAAGACCGCCGCCACCAACGACCCCGCCGAGCTCGACCGCCGGGTGGCGGGCTATCGCCTCCAAGGCGCCGCCTACGCCGTGGCCGTGGGCCGGGCCACGGCCGAACCCGTCACCCGGGTGGTCTTCGTGTTCCTCACCCCGCAGGGTGCCATCGAACGCTCGCTCACCGACCTCGACGCCGCCATGGCCGACGTGGAGCGATTGGTCGCCGCCGGTGCCGAGCAGATGACGATCTGAGAGCGCCGCCGTCGAGCGTCGAGCGAGCCCCGCTCGCGACGGCCGGTAGCGTCGACCGGCCATGCTGCTCGCCTCCACCCCCGACTCGCCGGTGGCGCGCCGGCTCGGCACGCTGGTCTTGGGTCTCGTCCTGGTGGCCATCGGGGTGGCCATCACCATCCGGGCCGAGGTCGGCGTGGCCCCCTATGACGTGCTGACGACCGGGCTGGTCGACCTCACGGACATTCCGATCGGCATCGCGGCGATGCTGCTGCCGCTGGCCTTTGTGGTGATCGGCGTGCTCATCGGCGGCCGTGCCGGTCCGGGCACGGTGCTGGCCGTGCTGGTGGTCGGCCCGGTCCTCGCAGTCGCCCTGGACGTACTCCCCCAGCACCAGGCCATGGCGCCGCGCCTCGCCTACTTCGCAGCCGGCTTCGTCGTGCTGGCCGTTGGGATCACGGCCGTGGTCATCGCAGAGATCGGTGCGGGCCCAGCCGAGCTGGTGATGATCGCCATCCACGATCGCGGCTACCCGCTGGCCCCGGTACGGACCGGGATCGAGGTCACCTGCGTGGCCATCGGCTGGATGATGGGTGGACAGGTCGGCGTCGGCACCATCGTGTTCGCGATGCTGATCGGCCCCACCCTCAAGCGCACCCTCGCGGCGGCGGGCTTCGATGCCCCGCGAGCTGCCGAGGCCAGCGACCTGGCCGCCCCCGGCGTCTGAGAAGAGGCGTCGGAACCACGGTCGGCGCGACGATGACCGAGGGGCAGCCCGCCCCGACGACCTACTCCGAGGTGCTCACGATGACCGTCACGCTCCACAACATCGAGGGAAAGGGTGCGCCGGTCGGGTTCAGCCACGCCAGTGCGGCTCGGGGCAACCTGATCGTCCACGTCGCCGGACAGGTCGGCGAGAACGACGAAGGGGTGATCGCCGAGGGACTGACCGCGCAGGCTGAGCAAGCGCTGCGCAACGTGGCCAGAGCCTTCGACGCCGCCGGCGCCGCCGTAACGGACCTGGTCAAGACCACCCTCTACGTCGTCGGGTGGGACCCGTCGAAGTTCGACGCCCTGGTCGCCGGCCTCCTGGCGGCTCAGGTCGATCACCCCTTTCCCGATGCTCCCCTCACGCTGATCGGGGTCCAGAGCCTGTTCACCCCCGACCACCTGATCGAGATCGAGGCGGTGGCGGTGGTCGACGGCTGACATCTCGGGCGCCGGTAGGTTCGCTCCGTGCCTGATCCGGTGTCCAACGCCCTCGAGCGGGTGGTGGCGGAGCTGCCGGGGGGCGGCGAGGCCCGGCCGGGGCAGCGGGAGATGGCCGATGCGGTCCGCCTCGGGATCGCCGAGCGCAAGCACGTAGCCGTGCAGGCCGGCACCGGTACGGGCAAGACGTTGGCCTACCTGGTGCCTGCGATCCTGTCGGGCCGCCGCACCATCATCGCCACCGCCACCAAGGCCTTGCAGGACCAGCTGGCAGGCAAGGACCTCCCCTTCCTCACCGAGCACCTCGATCGCCCGTTCGCGTGGGCGGTGCTGAAGGGACGTTCCAACTACGTGTGCATGCAGCGCCTGGCCGAGCTGGCCGCCGCCGGCGCCGGAGGCGGTCAGCTGGCCCTCGACGGCGTGGCCGAGCGCGCCCCTGCCGACGAGCTGCGCCAGCTGAAGGCCTGGGCGAACGGGACGACGAGCGGGGACCGGGCCGAGCTGGAGGTGGAGCCCACCGATCGGGCGTGGAGCGCCGTGAGCGTCAGCGCCCGGGAGTGCCCCGGCGCCGGCAAGTGCCCGAGCGGCGGTCGGTGCTTCGCCGAGGCTGCCCGCAACCAGGCCGCCCAAGCCGACGTCGTCGTCGTCAACCTCCACCTCTACGGCCTCGACATGGCGATGGGCGGCGTGCTCCTGCCCGAGCACGAGCTGGCCATCATCGACGAGGCCCACCAGCTCGAGGACATCGTGTCGGCGACCAGCGGCAAGGAGCTCACCGGCGGCCGCTTCGCCGACCTGGCCCGCCGCATCCGGGGCGTGATCGCGGATGACCGCCTCCCGGCCGGGGTCGATGACGCCGGCCGGCTCATCACCGAGGCGCTCCGCCCCCACCGGGACAAGCGCATCAAGGGAGCGCTGCCCGACGACCTGGCCGGGGCCATCACGGTGGCGCGCGGCCGCGTCGAATCTGCTCTGGCGGCTGCCCGGGCCGTGCCGAGCGACGCACCGGAGGAGTCCCGCACCCGCGCCTTGCGGGTGGTCCAAGGCGCCAGCGCGCTGCTCGACGATCTCGGCGTGATCGAGCGGGTGACGGCCGACGAGGTGGTGTGGGTGGAGGGCAGCGACGCCTACCCCGTGCTGCGGGTGGCCCCCCTCGACGTGGCCGCCGTGCTGGAGGACGGCCTCTGGACCAAGCGCACCGCCGTGCTGACCAGCGCCACCCTGCCGGCTCGCCTGCCGGGCCGCCTCGGGGTGGCCGAGGCGCAGATCACCGAGCTCGATGTCGGCAGCCCCTTCGACTACGAGGCCCACGCCCTCCTCTACTGCGCCGCCCACCTCCCCGACCCCCGCAACCCCGGCTACGTCGAGGCCCTCACCGACGAGCTCGGAGACCTCATCGAGGCGGCCGGTGGTCGCACCCTGGCCCTGTTCACCAGCTTCCGGGTGCTCGACGAGGCCGCCGCTGCGCTGCAGATGCGTCTCGACGTGCCCATCCTCACCCAGCGGGACATGCCCAAGGGGCGGCTCCTGGAGCAGTTCGCGGCCGACGAGGCCACCTGCCTGTTCGCCACCATGGGGTTCTGGCAGGGCGTCGACGTGCCCGGCGCGTCGCTCAGCCTCGTCACCATCGACCGCATCCCGTTCCCCCGCCCCGACGAGCCACTCCTCCAGGCCCGGCGGGAGCGGGCCGGTGCGGATGCCTTCGGCCTCATCGACCTCCCGCGCGCCGCCACCCTCTTGGCCCAAGGCGCTGGCCGCCTCATCCGCTCGACCGAAGACCGGGGCGTGGTCGCCGTCCTCGATCCTCGTCTGGCCAAGGCCGGCTATCGCTGGAGCATGGTCAACGCCCTACCTCCGATGCGCCGCACCAAGGACCCAGCGGAAGCCCGCCGAACCCTCGAAGCCATCCGCGACGCGGCCGGCTAGCTCAGCGGAGGAGGGCGACGAGCAGCGTGGTCTGAGCCAGCATCGCTGCGCCCATGCGCACCAGCAGCCGAGTCTCCAGCGAAGCCATGCCCGCGCGCAGCTCCGCCATCTCGGCCCGCAGGTCCCCCCTTGTGATGGCCAGCTCGGCCCGCAGGTCCCCCCTTGTGATGGCCAGCTCGGCGCGCAGGAACTGCTTGGTGACGAGCTCGTCAGCTTCGATGGACGGGTACTCGGTCATGAGAGCGTTCGTGTCGTCGTCGCCGAGGATCGGCAACAGCTTCTGGTAGATCGACGTGCGGTGGCGCGCATCGAGGGCCATGGTGGGTCCTTCCTGAATGGCATCGAGGAAGGGGAAGTGGCAACACGATACGCCAGCGATGGGGCGGCACACCCCCGGGGTGGCGGCGTGGGCGAACGGGTAGACCTGCCGCCGTGCCCGCCACCACCATGCCGTCGTCCCCCAAGCTGGAGATGAAGCGGGCCCAGCTCGTGACCACCCGACGCCGGGCCACCGCGCTGCTGGGCGCAGTCACGCTGGTGTTCATCGGAACGGTGGTGGCTGGCGTGGAGGACGGCACCTGGCAGGGCTACCTGCAGGCCGGTGCCGAAGCCTCCATGGTCGGTGGCCTGGCCGACTGGTTCGCGGTGGTGGCCCTCTTCCGCCACCCGCTCGGGCTCCCGATCCCCCACACCGCCATCATCACCGAGCGCAAGGAGCAGTTCGGCGAGACGCTGGGTGAGTTCATCCAGGACAGCTTCCTCACGCCCGACGCCGTGGCCGAGCGGGTGCGGGCGGCGGGGGTCGGCCATCGGGTGGCTCGTTGGCTAGCCGAGCCCGCCAACGCCGAGCGGCTGGCCGGGCACGCGCTCGGAGGTGCAGTAGAGGTGGTCGACCTCCTCGAGGACGAGGCCGTGCACGACCTCCTCGAGCGCTTGCTGCGAGATCAGATCGAGTCGGCCTCGATCGTCCCGATGGCGGGCCGGGCCCTCGGCGCCCTCACCAAGGAAGGGCGGCACACCGAGGTGGTGGACGCCGCGCTGAAGGGCCTCGACCGCTACCTCGACGAGCATCGCGACGAGCTGCAGGGCCGCTTCCGGGACCAGGCCCCGTGGTGGCTGCCCGGCGCCGTCGAGGATCGGATCTTCGAGCGCCTGCTCGACGGCGTGCGGGCGGTGCTCGACGACATGGCCAACGATCGCGGTCACGGCCTCCGCCAGCAGCTCGACGCCCGCATCCTCAGGTTCGTGGAAGATCTGCAGACCTCTCCCGACCTGAAGGCCAAGGGCGAGCAGCTCACACGCGATCTGCTCGAGCGTCCGGAGCTGCGAGCGTGGGTGGCATCCGTCTGGACGGACGCCAAGGTCCAGCTGCGGGAGCAGGCCAGCGACCCGGGCTCGGCGCTCCACCGGCAGGTGGCCGAGGCCCTCGTCTCCGGCGGCCAGCGCCTGCTCGCCGAACCCGCGCTGGCCGCCAAGATCGACGACACCGCGGAGGCCGGCGCCCGGTACGTCGTCGAGCACTTCGGCGGCGAGATCACCGAGCTCGTCTCCACCACCATCGCCCGCTGGGACGGGGACGAGACGTCGCAGCGGCTCGAGCTGCTGCTCGGCCCCGACCTCCAGTTCATTCGCATCAACGGCACCGTCGTCGGCGGCCTGGCCGGTCTCGTCCTCCACGGCATCGCCCAGGGGCTTGGCTGACGACGAGCGCTGGATCACCATAGATCCGCCGCCGTTCCGCCCCACCGCCGCCGATAGCGTCGCCGAATGATCCGAGCCGCCCGTCCTCACGAGTACGCACGGCTGCGGGACATCGAGCGACGGGCCGGGGAGCTCTTCCGTGAGATCGGGATGCCGGAGATCGCTGACGACGAGCCGCCGTCGGCGGACCACCTCGCCTCGGGCGCTGCCCTCTACGTGGCCACCGACGACGAGGATCAGCCGGTCGGGTACGCCCTCGTCGACCTGGTGGATGGCCACGCGCACCTCGAGCAGCTCTCCGTGGTGCCCGAGCACGGGCGGCAGGGCATCGGCCGGGCGCTGCTCCAGGCCGCGACGGACTGGGCCAGCGCGCGCGGCGACGCCGAGATCACCCTCACGACCTTTCGTGAGGTGGCCTTCAACGCCCCGTTCTACGCCAAGCACGGCTTCGTCGCCGTCGAGGCTCAGCACCTCACCGACGGCCTCCGGGCCGCGGTGGCCAAGGAGGCGGCTGAGGGAATGGACACCGCGACGCGAGTGGTGATGTCCCGAAGCCTTCAGTAGCCGAAGCGCTCCATGGCCTTCGGACGGGACTGCCAGTCCTTGTCCACCTTCACCAGCAGCTCCAAGTAGGTGCCCTCGGGGAGCTGCTCGCGCACGGCGATGCCGACCTCCTTGAGCACCTGGCCCTTGTGGCCGATGACGATGCCCTTCTGGCTGTTGCGCTCCACGAGGATCTCGCAGCGGATGAGCGGCCAGTCCCACTCGGTCACCCGAGCGGCGATGGAGTGGGGCAGCTCGTCGTGGGTGCGGCGCAGGAGCTGCTCCCGCACCAGCTCGGCGACCATGAAGGCCTCGGGCACGTCGGTGACCATGTCGTCCGGGAAGTACTGCGGGCCCTCCGGCAGCCGGCTGATGAGATGGTCGACCAAGGCCGTCACCCCGTCGCCTGTCTTGGCCGACACCGGGTAGTACTCGCTCAGCTCCAGGCTGGCGGCCGCCACCAGCTGATCAGCCAGCTCCTTCTTGGATGCCTTGTCCACCTTGTTGACGATGCAGACGGCGTCCTTGGGCACGAGGTTGGCCACCCACTGGTCGCCGCGGCCGAAGGGCTGGGTGGCGTCGAGCACGAAGCACACGAGGTCCACGTCGCCGATGGTGCCTTGGGCGGTGGCGTTGAGCCGGGTGCCCAGCGCGGTGCGGGGCTTGTGGATGCCCGGGGTGTCGACGAACACGACCTGCGAGTCGGGCCGGGTGAGCACGCCCATGATCCTCGTGCGGGTGGTCTGCGGCTTGTCGGAGGTGATGGCCACCTTGGTGCGAAGGATCTTGTTGAGCAGGGTGGACTTGCCCACGTTGGGGCGTCCCACGATGGTCACGAAGCCGGAGCGCATCAGCGGGACTCGGCCTCGGAGGCCACCGGATCAAAGGCGTGCAGGCGATGGATCCGCACGCGTCCGATGCGGCGGCCGACGACCCGCTGGGCGCTGAGCTCCCAGCCGGCCACCTCCACCGACTCCCCCTCCGATGGCACGTGGCCCAGCTCGGAGAGCAGGAGACCCCCGATGGTGTCCCAGTCGCCCTCGGGGAGCTGCGCTCGCATCAGCTCGTTGACCTCGTCGAGGGCCATCCGAGCGTTCACGCGCACGTC
>JBDSUN010000020.1:0-4615 GCA_039927735.1 Acidimicrobiales bacterium
GACGTCATCGTCGCCGCCCTCCTGGGCGCGGAGGAGTACGGCTTCGCCACCGCTCCGCTGGTGGTGTCGGGCTGCATCATGATGCGCGTCTGCCACCTCGACACCTGCCCGGTGGGGGTGGCCACCCAGAACCCGGAGCTGCGGGCCCGGTTCACGGGTCAGCCGGAGTTCGTGGAGACGTTCTTCGAGTACATCGCCGAGGAGGTGCGCGAGCACCTGGCCGCCCTCGGGTTCCGATCGCTGGCGGAGGCCATCGGCCACGTGGAGTGCCTCGACACGCGGTCGGCCGTCGAGCACTGGAAGGCCAGCGGTCTCGACCTCTCACCGATCCTGCACCAGCCCACCTCCACCTTCGACCAGGACCTGCATTGCACCGGCACCCAGGATCACGGGCTCGACAAGGCCCTCGACAACGAGCTCATCCGCCAGGCCACCCCGGCGCTCGACTCCGGCCGACCGGTGGAGATCGACGTCGAGATCCGCAACACCAACCGCACCGTCGGCACCATGCTGGGCCACGAGGTGACCAAGCGCCATCGGGGCGAGGGCCTGCCCGACGACACCATTCGCGTCAACCTCACTGGCTCGGCCGGGCAGAGCTTCGGGGCCTTCGTCCCGAGGGGCATCACCCTGCGCCTCGAGGGCGACGCCAACGACTACGTCGGGAAGGGCCTCTCCGGGGGCCGCCTCATCATCCGTCCGCCGGCCGCCTCCCACCCCAGCTTCGTGCCCGAGGACAACGTCATCGCCGGCAACGTGATGCTCTACGGGGCGACCGGTGGCGAGGCCTACGTGCGGGGCATCGTCGGCGAGCGCTTCTGCGTGCGGAACTCGGGCGCCACCGCCGTGGTGGAGGGCGTGGGCGATCATGCCTGTGAGTACATGACCGGCGGTCGGGCCGTCGTGCTCGGCCCCACCGGCCGGAACTTCGGGGCCGGCATGTCCGGCGGCATCGCCTTCGTCTACGACCCCGACGACACCTTCTTCCGGCGGCTCAACGCCGAGATGGTGGATCTCGAGCCGCTCGAGCCCGACGACGGCGAGTGGCTCCGAGGGGTGCTGCGGGCCCACGAGCACGCCACCGGATCGGCGGTGGCCACGCGGTTGCTACAGCGGTGGCACGGCGAGGTGCGCCGGTTCAGGAAGGTCATGCCGCGCGACTACAAGCGGGTGCTCGAAGCCGCCCGCATCGCAGAGGAGTCAGGGATGGACGTGGACGAGGCGATCATGGCGGCGGCCCATGGGTGACGTGAAGGGGTTCCTCAAGCACGGGCGGGAGCTGCCGTCCCGGCGGCCGGTGCCGGTGCGGCTGCTCGACTGGAAGGAGGTCTACGAGGACTTCCCGGAGGACCACCTCCAGGTCCAGGCCTCCCGCTGCATGGACTGCGGCATCCCCTTCTGCAACAACGGCTGCCCGCTCGGCAACCTCATCCCGGACTGGAACGACCTCGTCCACAAGGACCGCTGGCGCGACGCCATCGATCGGCTCCACGCCACCAACAACTTCCCGGAGTTCACCGGTCGGCTGTGCCCGGCGCCCTGTGAGGGTGCCTGCGTGCTGGGGATCAACCAGGACCCGGTCACCATCAAGCAGGTCGAGGTCGAGATCATCGACCGGGCGTGGGACGAGGGCTGGGTGGTGCCGGTGAGGCCGTCGGTGCTCACCGGCCAGAAGGTGGCCGTCATCGGCTCGGGCCCGGCCGGACTGGCCGCCGCCCAGCAGCTCACCCGGGCCGGCCACGCCGTCGTGGTGTTCGAGCGGGCCGATCGCATCGGTGGTCTCCTCCGCTACGGCATCCCCGAGTTCAAGATGGAGAAGCGCCACCTCGACCGGCGCCTGGCCCAGATGGAGGCCGAGGGCACCGAGTTCCGCGCCAACGTCGACGTCGGTGTGGACCTCACCGTCGACGAGCTCCGGGCCGACTTCGACGCCGTGGTGCTGGCCGGCGGCGCCACCATCGGACGTGACCTGCCCGTGGAGGGCCGGGAGCTTGACGGCATCCACCAGGCCATGGAGTTCCTCCCCTGGTCGAACAAGGCCCAGGAGGGCGACCTCGCCGTCGACGACGTGCCCATCAGCGCCAAGGACCGGGACGTCATCATCATCGGCGGTGGCGACACCGGAGCCGACTGCCTCGGCACCTCCCACCGCCACGGCGCCCGTTCCGTCACGCAGCTCGAGATCCTCCCTCGCCCCTCCACCGAGCGGCCCGACGCCAACCCCTGGCCCACCTTCCCGATGAGCTACAAGGTGACCTCCGCCCACGAGGAGGGCGGCGACCGCGTCTACGCGGTCAACACCGAGTGCTTCCTCGGCGACGACGACGGCCGGGTGCGGGCGCTCCGCCTCCACGACGTGGAGCTGGTCGGCGGCCGCTTCGAGAAGGTGGAGGGGTCCGACCGGGAGATCCCCGCCCAGCTCGTGCTCCTCGCCATGGGCTTCCTCGGTCCGCAGCAGGCCGGCCTGCTCGAGCAGCTCGGCGTGGACCTCGACCCGCGCAGCAACGTGGTTCGCGACGACCGCTTCGCCACCAACGTGCCCGGCGTGTTCGTGGCCGGTGACATGGGCCGGGGCCAGAGCCTCATCGTCTGGGCCATCGCCGAAGGCCGCAGCGCCGCCGCCGAGGTCGACCGTCACCTCATGGGCGACACCGAGCTTCCCCGCATCATCGACCCGACCGACCGTCCGCTGGTCTGAGCGCACGGCCCATCATCCTCGACGGAGGGCGGCAAGGCGCTCGGCGGCCTCGGCCAGGACCTCGGTGCGCTTGCAGAAGGCGAAGCGCACGAGGTGCCGGCCGTCGGCCGGGTCCTCGTAGAAGACCGAGCTCGGCACCGCCACCACCCCGCAGCGATCCGGGAGCGAACGACAGAACTCCAGGCCGTCGGTGCCGCCCAGCGGTCGGATGTCCACGGTGGCGAAGTAGGTGCCCTGCGGGACGAACACCTCGAACCCGGCGGCCCGGAGTCCCTCGCAGAGGAGGTCGCGCTTGGCCCGCAACCCGCTCGCCAGCTCGGCGAAGAACTCGTCGCCGAGCCCGAGGCCCACCGCTACCGCGGGCTGGAAGGGGGCGCCGCTGACGTAGGTGAGGAACTGCTTGGCCGTTCGGACCGCCGCCACCAGCGCTGGCGGCCCGCACACCCAGCCGATCTTCCAGCCGGTGACCGAGAACGTCTTCCCTGCGGAGGAGATGGTGAGCGTGCGCTCGGCCATCCCGGGGAAGGTGGCCAGCGGCCGGTGGCTGCCGTCGAACACGAGGTGCTCGTAGACCTCGTCGGTCACGGCGATGAGGTCCCGCTCCACGCACAGCTCGGCGATGGCAGCCAGCTCGTCGCCGGAGAACACCTTGCCCGTCGGGTTGTGCGGCGTGTTGAGCAGCACCACGCGCGTCCGGTCGGTGACGAGGGCGGCCAGCGCCTGGACGTCGGCGTCGTACGCGGGCGGCACCAGGGCGACGGGACGGAGCCGGGCCCCGGCCAACGCCGCCACCGCCGGATACGAGTCGAAGGTCGGCTCGATGGCGAGCACCTCGTCGCCCGGGTCGCACAACGCCAGCACTGCTGCGGCGATGGCCTCGGTGGCCCCAGTCGTCACCAGCACCTCGGTGTCGGGATCGAACCGCAACCCCCAGAAGCGCTGCTGGTGCTCGGCGATGGCACGCCGCAGCGGTTCGATGCCGAGCCCGGGTGGGTACTGGTTCTGCCCGGCCCGGATGGCGGCCACGGCGGCGTCAGTCACCTCGGTGGGTCCGTCCTCGTCGGGGAAGCCCTGTCCGAGGTTGATGGCGCCGGTGGCGGAGGCCAGCGCCGACATCTCCGCGAAGATCGAGGTGCCGAGGCCTTGCAGCCGAGGGGACAGGGCCGGGCGCCTCACCATCGCCTCAGCCTGGCACGGCATGGGCAGGTTCGACCGCCTGGGACCGCCTCACTAGGTTCGGCCCCATGCAGGACTTCCTCGATGCCATCGAAGGCGGCGCGTCCGGCGAGGACATCGCGACGCTCCCCATCCCCGAGAGCTACAGGGGCGCTCACGTGCTCCGGGCCGAGCAGACCATGTGGGAAGGCGTCGAGTCGGTCGACAAGGACCCACGCCAGTCGCTCCACGTCGGCGAGGTGCCCACCCCGGAGCTCGCCCCCGATGAGGTCTACCTCGGGGTGATGGCCTCCTCCATCAACTTCAACACGGTGTGGACGTCGATCTTCGAGCCGCTCTCCACCTTCGGGTTCCTCGACCGCCTCGGCAAGGAGTCAGTGTGGGGGAAGCGCCACGCGCAGGACTTCCACGTCGTCGGCTCCGACTCGTCGGGCGTCGTCCTCCGGGTGGGCTCGGCCGTCCGCAACTGGAAGCCGGGCGACCGCGTCGTCGTCCACTGCAACGACGTCGACAGCCAGGACCCCTCGGCCCACGACGACTCGATGCTCGCCGCCAACCAGCGCATCTGGGGCTTCGAGACGAACTTCGGCGGCCTGGCCGACCTCGCCGTCGTGAAGGCCAACCAGCTCATGCCCAAGCCCGAGCACCTCACCTGGGAGGAGAGCGCCGTCAACGGGCTGTGCGCCTCCACCAGCTACCGCATGCTCGTGGGCCGCCACGCCGCCCAGATGAAGCAGGGCG
>JBDSUN010000021.1:0-4066 GCA_039927735.1 Acidimicrobiales bacterium
GGTGCCCGTCTTGCCCCCCACATCGAAGCCCGGCACGGCCAATCCGGTCGCCGTGCCCGACTCGACGACGCCGCGCATGGCCTCCCGCATGAGGGCGGCGGTGGCCCCGTCCATGGCCGTGGTCCACACCTCGGGGTCGTAGGTGTCCACCACGTTGCCGTCGCCGTCCCGCACGTCCTTCAGCACGTGCGGGGTCATCACGCGCCCGTCGTTGGCCACCGCGCCGGCCACCATGGCCATCTGCAGCGGGGTGGCAGCGACGTCGTTCTGGCCGATGGCCGACTGGGCCAGCGCCGGCAGGTTCCGCTCGAAGCCGGTGGGGAAGTTCGACCGGACGGGACGGGTGAGGTCGAGCGGCACGTCCTGGTTGAACCCGAAGCCCTGGGCGGTGCCGATCATGGCATCGGGGCCGGTGTCCACGCCCATCTGAGCGAAGGCCGTGTTGCAGGACGCCTGGAGGATCTGGAACAGCGTGCCGCCGCAGGTGCCGCCTCCGAAGTTGCGAAGCGGTCTCGTGGTGCCCGGAGCGGTGTAGCTGTCGCTGTTCGGGTAGGCGGGTTGATCGCGGGTGACGCCGCCGCTGGCGATCCCGGCGGTGGCCGTCACCACCTTGAAGGTGGAGCCGGGGAAGAAGCGGTCCTGGTAGGTGCGGGCCAGGCGCGGCTTGTTCGGATCGGCGTCGAGCAGGGCCTGGGCGTCGGTGGCGGCCTGCGTGTCGTGCGAGGCCAGCGGGTTGGGGTCGTAGCTGGGGAACGACGCCAGGGCCAGGATCTCGCCGCTGCGCGGGTCGAGGGCCACCACGGACCCCTCGCGGGGGCCGAGCTGGTCGGTGGCGATCCGCTGGAGGTCGGCCCGCACGCTGAGGGTTATGTCGCCAACCCGGTCCTTGTCCACGAACAGGTCGGACAGGTCCTGCAGCGACAGGTCGATGGTGCGCCCGGCCAGCTCATCGTTGTAGGTCTTCTCCACCCCGGAGCTGCCCAGCGAGAAGCTGTAGAACCCGCTGACGTGGGCGAAGAGCGGACCCTCCGGGAACTCCCGCTGGAACTCGAAGCGGTCGCCGGAGGGGACCGATCGCGCGATGACCACCCCGTCCGCGGTGGTGACGCTGCCGCGCGGCTGGCTGAAGTCGCGCAGTATCTCCCGCGTGTTCACCGGGTTGTCGTTGAGGCGCTGCGCCCCGAAGACGGTGAGCCGGTTGAGCTGCACGAACAGCACGAGGAAGCACACCATCAAGCCGATGCCGAGGGCGCGGATCTGGCGGGTCATCGGACCGCTTGGCGCTGGCCGGTGTCGTCGGAGATGCGCAGGAGGAGGGCGAGCAGCACGTAGTTGGCGATGAGCGACGAGCCGCCGTAGGAGACGAAGGGCAAGGTGACGCCGGTCAGCGGCAGGACGCGGATAACCCCTGCGATGATGATGAAGGACTGGACGCCGACGAGCACGGTGAGGCCGGTGGCCAGGAGGCGTTCGAAGGGGACCTCGGTGCGCAGCGCGATCCGCAGCCCGGCCCCGATGATCAGCAGGTAGGAGAGGAGGACCGCCGTGGCGCCCACCAGGCCGAGCTCCTCTCCGATGGCCGCGAAGATGAAGTCGGTCTCGGCGAGCGGGATCCGGCCGGGGCTCCCGAGGTTGATCCCGGTGCCGGTGACCCCGCCGGCGGAGAAGGCGAACTGCGCCTCCACGATCTGGAAGCCGTCGCCCTTCGGGTCCTGCCACGGGTCGAGCCAGATGGCGACTCGGTCTTGGACGTGGACGAACTGCGAGTGGGCGACGAAGGCCCCGCCGGCGAACAGCAGGACGCCGACGACGAGGTAGGTGGCGCGTTCGGTGGCCACCCACAGCAGGGCCACGAACAGCGCGAAGAACAGCAAGGAGCTGCCGAGGTCCTTCTGCGAGATCATCACCACCAACGACGCGCCCCACGCCAGCAGGACCGGGCCGAGGTGCTTCGGATCGGGCAGGGGGATGGGCCCGATCCGTCGGCTGCTCACGGCGAGGAGCTCACGCTTCTCGACGAGGTATGACGCGAAGAACAGCGCCAGCAGGATCTTGGCGAACTCCCCGGGCTGAAAGTTGATCGGTCCGATGCTCACACAGATGCGGGCGCCGAAGTACTCGCGCCCGATCCCCGGAACCAGGGGGAGCAAGAGCAAGGCGATGCCGGCCACGCCGAGCGTCCAGCGGTAGCGCTCGAGGTCCCGCACCCGTCGGATCACGATCAGCGTGGCGATGAGGGCGACGATGCCCACCGCGATCCAGCCCGACTGCAGCCCGGCCAGGTTCTTCGGGGAGGCCTTCGCCTCGTCGAGACGGACGATGAACACGTAACCGAGCCCGTTGAGGAGGCCGGCGATGGGCACGAGGGTGCCGTCGGCGTTGGGGGCCAGTCGCCGGATGGCGATGTGGGCGATCAGCTGGAGGCCGAGCACGACGCCGAGGAACGGGCCGATGTTGGCGGGGATGGTGGCGTCCTCGGCGAGGGAGGCGAGGAGGTAGGCGCCCACCGTTACCAGGGTGCCCAGCACGATGAGGCCGAGCTCGGTGTTGCGTCGGACCGCGGTGAGCATCAGTTGACCTGGGTGGTGGTCGGGCCCGCGGTCGTGGTGGTGGTCGTCGTCGTCGTGGTGCTCGTGGCGCCACGGTCCTGAGCGTCGATGTCACGCTCGATGTTGCGGACGCGCTGGCGGGCCCTCGCCAGCGACGGTTGCTCGTCGCCGGCCTCGAGCTCGTCGACGGCGCCGACCGGGACGTCGGCGCGGTCGATGCCGGTGCGCTCCTCCAGCTCCGGGTCGATCCACAGTAGACCGCCCGGTCGACCCTGGAAGACCACCACCTCGTCCTCGTCGAAGCCGAGGTAGTAGGTGCTGGTGCCGTACCACTGGATGGTGGCCACGGCTCCGCCGATCACGGCGACCAGCAGCACCAGGAACAGCGCCGTGCGCCAGGTGAAGCGGGTCCGCTGGTTCCGTCGGGTGCGCTTGTCGGCCCGTCGCTCCTTGCGCGACGGGCGGGCGGTGCGCACCGAGTCGAGCTGGTCCTCGTTCAGGCCCTCGGTGGCATCCGCGGCGGGCAGGGCACTGGTGAAGCCCGCCATGTCGTCGGGATCCGCGCTCGTCGTCGGCCCGGCTGCTGAGGCGAGCCCCGACGCCTTCCCGGCCAAGGCGGCTGAGGCCGCCTCGGCCACGCCACCGTCGTCGAGCACGTCGACGATGACGACGGTGATGTTGTCGCGCCCGCCGCCCTCGTTGGCCAGGCGCACCAGCTCGGCGGCCCCTTCGTTCGGATCGTCGAGGCGGCGGAGGACACTGCCAATCTGATCGGCACCCACCTCGTTGAAGAGCCCGTCCGAGCACAGCAGGTAGCGATCGCCCTCGATCGGGTCGACCGGCCACAGGTCCGCCTCCACCGTGTCGTAGACGCCGAGAACGCGGGTGACGATGTTGCGCTGTGGGTGCACCTCCGCCTCTTCGGCGGAGATGCGGCCCTCCCGCACGAGGTCGGCCACCACGCTGTGGTCCTCGGTGAGCTGCGTGAGCGAGCCGTCCCGGAACAGGTAGCCGCGGCTGTCGCCCACGTTGGCGATCAGGAGGTGCTGGGCCGGCTCGGCGCCGTCCTCTCGGGGCGCGTCGGGATCGGGCTCTTCGGGCATGAGGGCGAGGGCCACGACCGTGGTGCCCATCCCCCGCAGGTCCGGGTCGGCGTCGCCTTCGTTGCGGATCCGGTGGTTGGCCACGGCGATGGCGTCTGCGAGGGCGTCGGCGGTGGCGTCCTGGTAGGCGACCTGCAGGGTCTCGATGGCCAACCGCGAGGCGACCTCGCCGCCTTGGTGGCCGCCCATCGCGTCCGCGACGATGAAGAGGTTGCGGTCCGGGAGCAGCACGAAGCGGTCCTGGTTGATGGTGCGGGCCCGGCCGACGTCGGTGGCGGCGCCGGCGTGCAGGACGACGCCGCTCATGAGCCGAGCTCCAGCACGGTGTTGCCGATCTGCAGCTTGTCGCCGCGCTGGACCACCATCGGCCCGGTGACCTTCCGGCGGTTGAGGTAGGTGCCGTTGGTGGACCCG
>JBDSUN010000022.1:0-5236 GCA_039927735.1 Acidimicrobiales bacterium
GGCGTTGAGGTTCAGCATGACGTCCAGGCGGGGCACGCCGACGAGGATCGCCTCGCCGCCGTTGCGGGTCATGTTGATGGTCTGCTCGATGGTGGGGCCGAGGCCGATGACCTCGAAGGCCACGTCCACCCCGCGTCCCTCGGTGAGGCTGGTGACGTTGGTGACGACGTCGCCTTCGTCGGCCTTCACCAGATCGGTCGCACCGAACTGCTCGGCCATCTTGAGCTTGGAGGAGAACATGTCGACGGCGATGATCTTGGTGGCGCCGGCGATCTTGGCACCCTGGATCACGTTCAGGCCGACTCCGCCACAACCCACCACGGCGACGGAGTCACCCGGCCGGATGTTGGCGGTGTTGAGGGCGGCCCCGACGCCGGTGAGCACGCCACACCCGATGAGGGCGGCGTAGCGCAGGTCGACGTCGTCGTCGATCTTGACGAGAGAGATCTCGGGCACGATGGCGTAGTTCCCGAAGGTGCCGCACATGGCCATCTGGCGCAGCGGCTCGCCGTCGAGGGTGAGGCGGGTGGTCCCGTCCAGCATGCCGCCGGCCGCCGCCATGGCGCTCTTCTCGCAGAGGAAGCCCTGACCGCGGTCGCAGTAGTAGCAGGCGCCGCAGGCGGGCACGAACGACAGCACCACGTGGTCACCGGGCTTGACGGTGGTGACGCCTTCGCCGACCTCTTCGACGATGCCGGCCCCTTCGTGACCGAGCACGATGGGTGGCGGCAGCGGGATGGTGCCGTTCTGCACGGACAGGTCGGAGTGGCAGACCCCGGAGGCCACGATCTTGACCTTGGCCTCGCCTGGGCCGGGTGGGGCGATCTCAACGTCGTGGTGGACGTGGACGTCTTCGCCGACGCCCTTCAGGACTGCTGCGGTGATCATGGAGTTCCCCCTGGATGATGGCGAGTGGCCCGAGCGTGCCACTGCGTCATGAGGGCGGCAACATGAGAACCGTTCCCTGTCAGAGGCCGCGCTGGCGGTCGTCGCGCTCCGCCGCCTTGACGGCGTAGCCGAAGACGATGGCCGGTGCGAGCACGAGCGACCCGACCACCAAGCAGCCGATGATCGTCGTGCGGACGACGCCGTCGAATCCCGTGACGAAGCCCACGCCGAACAGCACGGTGGCCACCAGGAACAGGCCATAGCCGAGCCGCTGCCCTGCGCTCACCAGTCCGGCGATGCGGGCCCGCTTGGCTCGCACCGGATCGACGTTCGCTCCTTCCACCGCCTCAGCCTGTCGCACGCCCGCCGCCAGCGGGCCATCCGGCCAGCTCGAGGGTCGATGTGGGTCGCTCCTCGGCATCCAGGTCGATGGTGGCCGGCGGGTGAGGGAGACCCGGCGGAGCGCCCGTCAGATGACGAGGCGGCGTCAGCGCGACAGGCCGTCGGGCTCGGCGGCGGCTGAGCTCCCGCATGGCGTCGCCGGCCCCCGCCACGATGATCAGATCGCCGAAGGAGAGCACCTCGCGCAGGGGTGGCAGGGGGAGCGCATCGCCGAACGCGCCGAGCACGTCGTCATCGGTCTCGAGGTGGCGAGGCCCGCTCACCTCGGTGTCCGGGAGGTCCGCTCGATCCACGAGCCCCGCCTGCACCAGTGCACCTGGTCGCACCGGCATGCCGCCATCGATGGTCACCGGGGCGAGGTTGGCGAGGAGTCCGAGGCCCACCACCGCCACGCCGGTGACGCGGCGGTTGAGGGAGGCGAAGGCGATCAGCAGCACCAGCGACACACCGAGGCTCAGAACGGCGGCGTCGCCGTCCAGCACCAGCGAGCCGGCGTTGCCGGCTGCGCCGCCGGCGAGCAGCCAGAGCGGCGTCAGGCGCGGCCGTGGGGTGTGGGTGCCCAACGGCGGGCGGGCCAGACCGGCGACGAGCCCGGCGAGGACGACGACCGTGAGCAGGACCACCCTGCGACGGTACCGAGGGCGCCGATCACGGCAGTGGACCGCTACCGTCCCGTCGCATGGCCGAGCCCCAGTTCGAGGCGTTGCGCTACGAGGTGCACGAGCGGGTGGCGCGCATCACCATCGACCGGGAGGAGCGGCGCAACGCGCTGTCGTGGGCCCTCGTCGCAGAGCTGCGCCGAGCCTTCGCCGAGGCCAAGGCTGACGACGAGGTGCGGGTGGTGGTGCTGACCGGGGCAGGCACGATGGCGTTCTGTGCCGGCGCCGATCTCGAGGGCATGGCCGGCGGAGCCGGCTTCACCGAGCTCCATGACGGGCGCGGCGGGCTGGCGGACCTCTTCCGCGATCTCTACGCCCTGGGAAAGCCGACCATCGCCCGCGTGCGCGGCTTCGCCTTGGCCGGCGGGTTCGGGCTGGCCCTGGCGTGCGACCTCTTGGTGGCGGCCGATGACGCGGTGTTCGGCACCCCCGAGGTGGGGCTGGGCCTCTGGCCGCACATGATCACGGTGCCGCTCATCCGGTCGATGGCCCCGAAGCGGGCCCTGGAGCTCATGCTCACCGGACGCCGGATCGATGCCACCGAGGCGGATCGGCTCGGCTTCGTCACGCGCGTCGTGCCGGCGGACGAGCTGGACGAGGCGGTGACGGAGCTGGCCGACGGTCTGGCCGCACGATCGCCCCGAGCCCTTCGCGAAGGGCTCGGGTCCTTCTACGCCGTGTGGGATCAGGACGTCGAGGCCAGCCTGCGCCTGCTGCATCCGCTGCTCACGATCACCGCCGGCTCCGAGGACGCCGCCGAGGGGATCGCCGCCTTCACCGAGAAGCGTCCTCCGGTCTGGAGGGGCCGCTAGGTCCTGGCTTCAGGGCTCCGTCACCTCACCGGGCAGCTCCACCACCACGGTGGTGCTCGGGTTCGAGCCCAGCAGGCTGGCCGCCTTCTCCGGCGGCACGCACACCACGACCGCCCGGACGAGCTGGGTCTGCTCTGCGGCGTCCACGCCGGTGCCGCCGGCGGCCAGCGCCTCGAGGCGCGCCGGGCCAAGCGCGGTCACCAGCCCGTCGGCGACGCAGCGAGCTTCGGGGACGGTGAGGGGAACGTCGAGACCGGTGCTCAGCGAGGCCGCGATCGCCAGCGCCAGGTCGTCGGTGGTCGTGGGGGCCGTCGTGGTCGTGGTCGTCGTGGTCGGCGGCGGCGCAGCCCGAGGTTCATCCCTGGCCGCGACGAAGGCCCCGACCCCGACCATCGCCACGAGCGCAACGGAGGCGGCGGCCTTGGCCGCCGCCTTCGCCCGGATCACTAGTTTCCGCCGATCTCTTCCAGGCTGATGTCACAGTCGGAGAGGTACTCCATGAAGGCGCCCACGGCCTCCTCCTCGTCCAGCTCACCAGACTTGATGTCCTCCGACAGCGAGCCGGCCAGGCACTCGGCCTTCTCCCGGCTGAGGCCCAGGCTCTCCTCATAGGTGTCGGCGAGGATGTCCTCGAAGTCGGCGGGCAGCTCACCGGCGTCGGTGAGCCCGTCGGTCAGGCCGCCCGAGTCGCCGCCTTCCTCGTAGAGGGAAACGCAGGTGCCGGACGGCTCGTTGCGTTCGCCACAGGTGTCGCCGAAGTCCTCGTACTCGGAGCCGGCGGGACTGTCGAAGAACAGATCGTCACAGGCCTGGAAGTCGCCGTCCTCGCACTGGTCGTAGAGCTCGTCGAGCTCGGGATCGCTCCCGTAGGAGCCCTCCTCGCCGCCGGCCGGCTCGGCACCGTCGCCCCCGCCGTCTTCGTCCGCGTCTCGCTCGGTCGTGGTGGTGTCGGCGTCGTTCGAGGCGCGATCTCCGTCGGAGTCATCATCCCCGCCGAGGGCGAGGAAGGCGATCACCGCGATGACCACGGCGGCCAGGATGCCGCCACCGATGAGCAGGCCCTTCTTCGATCCTCCGTCGGAGGGGCCCACGGGGCCCGTCGGCACGTAAGGCGGGGGCGGGGCCGGAGCGCCAGGGGCACCCGGCGTGGCGGGCCACGCGGCCGTGGCCTCGGGCGGCGGTGGTGCCGCAGCGCTGATGGTGGGGTCGAGCGGCGCCGGCGCCGACGTCTCGGAAGCCGAGACCGCAGGGTTGTCGGCGACGGTCGGGTCGTCGATGCCGCCGAGCTCGCCGGCGTCTGTCGCGGCCGGGATGAAGGCGTCGGTCCCGGCCACTCCCGCATCGGAGATGTTGTCCGTCCACTGGGAACCGTCCCAGTAGCGGTGGTCGTGGTTGCCGGTGGGGTCGGGTTGCCAGCCCGGGCTGCTGTCGCTCATGGGGTCCTTCGTGTCGGAGGGTGGTCAGCCGTCGACGCTGGCGAGGTCGCACTCGTCGGCGGCGCGCTGGGCGGCGGCGGTGATGTCGTCTTGGAGCGCCTCGGGAGGCTCGTCGGCGGAGAGGTCGACCTTGCGCATCTCCTCCAGCCCCACCTCGTCGATGACGATGTCGGCGAAGCAGCCGGCCGCGGCGGCATCGAAGCCGCTCCCGCCGGCCTGCAACGACCTGGACAGCTCCTCCTTGACGTCCGCTCGGCTCTTGTCGTCGTCACCGCCGCCGCAGGCGGTGGTGACGAGGGCCAGGCAGGCGGCGGCACCGAGGAGGGGAAGTCGTCGCATGGAGGTCCGCCTTGCTGTCGAGGGTCCGGACGAGGACCTCGGGAGCATAGATGTCGGTCACGCGCGTGGCTTCACGCCGGCCAGGGCCAGGTGGATGATCTTGCGCGGTGCCTCGGCGAGTCCGACGAAGGGGGCCGCTCGCCTCGGGAGGTAGACGGTGCGCGTCGAGCGCTCAACCCCCGTCACCACCGCCTTGGCCAGGTCGTCGGCCGCGGTGTCCGGGACGAGCTGGATCTTCCGCAGCCGTTCGAAGGCCAGCCGGAAGGGAGCGTAGGACTCGCCGGCCGCGAGCATGTCGGTGGGCACGCCGCCCACCATCACCGTGGTGACGCCCACGGGCAGACCCCTGAGCTCGTCGCGGAGGGCGGCGGTGCCGTGGGCCACCCCGGCCTTGGTGGCGGCGTAGGCCGTCATGCCCGGCACCGACGCAAGGGCAGCGAGGGAGGCGACGTTGACGAGGTGGCCCCGGCCCCTCCGCAGCATCCGTGGCAGCGCCTGACGGCAGAGCTCGAGAGGCACGATGAGGTTCAGGCGCACCTGGGCCTCGACCTGGTCGGCCGAGCTCTCCCACAGCGGCCCGTCATGGGCCAGACCGGCGTTGTTGACCAGCACGTCGAGCGCCCCCGCCTCGTCCTCCACCCGGTGCACGAGGCCGCGCAGCTGCTCGGTGTCGAGCAGGTCAGCAGGATGGGCGCTGCCG
>JBDSUN010000023.1:0-7213 GCA_039927735.1 Acidimicrobiales bacterium
TAGCACGCCTCGCCAGACGTCTGAGCTGCCCAGCGAGTCGAACCACAGGTAGTCCGTGTAGAACCCGGCGAACCCGCGCAGGGAGGTGATGAGGAAGAACAGCACCGCTGCGCCCACGACGAGCCACGCTCGGCCCCGGCCCGCGGACGGCCCCCGGGTGGGGCGGCGGGGCATGTCGCTCGGAGCTCGCATGGGGGTGAAGGCTACTGGCGGCGCCTTCGGGAGCGAGATCGGCGCCGGCGGTCCGGCGGGCGATCAGTCGCCGACGGGGAGCACGAGGCAGCGGCAGCCTGGGTGGGCCGGAGCGCACCGGTGCCCGGTGGGGAACTCGGCACCCTTGACCACGGTGCCTCCGAGCACGTTGTCGTCGCAGTCGGGGCAGGGCCCTCCGTGCGGGTCCAGCACCCAGCGGAGCTCGGCCTCGGCGCCCAGGCCGTCGTAGACCCCGCGGGCGTAGGCGGCCGCCGTCGCATGGCGAGAGGAGTCGGCCAGGCGCTGGCCCTTCCACTCCCGGTACAGGGCCCGAACCCGCTCGGCCACCTCGTCGAGGTTGCCATCGGAGGCGGCGAAGCTGCGGTCCACTCGGTCCCGCAGCGGGGCCGTGAGCGACCGGGCCAGATCGTCGGCAAGGTCGGCGATGGATCCGGCGGGTCCGCCCGGCACCATCGCGCCAGCGGCCGCAGCGTCGGCCAGGGCGGGCGACGCCACGTCGGCCCATCGGCCGGCATGGTCATCGGGGTCCGGCAGAAGGTCGTCGACGCCCTTCGGCTTGGCTCGCCGGAGGCGATCGAGCACCTCGTTCTGCTCATCGGTCAACGCCCGCTTGAGCCGCCTCCCGAGCTCCTTGTCCACCGCCTCCAGCGCGGCGTCGCGCACGGTGAACGGCGTGTCGACAGCAGGGCCCTGCTCCGCCACCTCGGTGTCGAGCGCGTTCGCCTCGAGGGTCGTGCGGTCGTCCGGGCTCGACGACTCATCCTCGCCGCCACTGTCGGTCTGCTCCGCCCGCAGGCGCTCGACCAGGTCCTGGACCGACGCCTGGGGCTCGCCTTCGGCGCCATCGTCCGCGATGGGCTGCTCACCAGCCACGGGCGCGGCCTCCGCAGGCGGCGCCGGTTCCGCCGCGGTTGGCTCCGGCAGATCAGGCTCGGCCTCCTCGGCCTCGGGCTCGGGGTCGGGCTCGACGGCGGGGTCGGCCAGGATGCGGATCCCCTCCTCGGCGGAGGGCGGCTCGATGCGGGTGAGCGACCCGGCGGGCAAGCCCTCGAAGTCGCCCTTGCGACGGCGGCCCTTGCGGCCCCGGCGCTCGTGGAGGTCGACCGGCTCCGACGGATCGTCGACGGGGGCAGCCTCGGCCGCGACATCGGCCGCGACATCGGCCGCGACATCGACCGCCGGCACCTCACCGGAGAACGGACCGGCCGAGGCGTCCTCGTCCGCAGGGTCGTCGAGCTCGACGACGGGCAGGTCGATCAAGGCGCCCGCGGCGATCTCCTCGTCGAGCTGCTCGACGGTGGGATCCGGCTCTTCCTCGATGCGCCGACCGGCAGCATCGGCCGCCATGCGAGCATCGGCGAGCGAGGCGCCGAGCTCCTCGGTGGCTTCGTCCACGGTGCGGCGGACCACGTCGTAGGCCTGCATGAGCCGATCCCGACCGGCGTTGAGCTTCTCGACCTGCTGGCGGGCCTTCTTGCGACGCACGGAAAGGTCGCGCAGCACCCGTTCGCGCACGGCCTGCGCCTCCGCAACCATCTCTCGCCCCTGCGTGCGGGCCGCCTCCAGCTCGGCCTCCCCCGCCGCCTGCATCTGGGAGATCTCGCGCTGACCCTCGTCTCGCAGGGTCTGGGCCTGTGCGGCGGCCTCCTCGTGGATGCGGGCAGCAGCCTCGTCGGCCTCCATCCGTCGCCGGTCGAGCTCGCCACGAGCCTCGCTCAGCACCCGCTCGCTCTCGGCCACCGCGTCGGCCAGGCGGCGATCGGCCCCCTGCACGGCCTCGGCTCGGGCCTCGGCCGCTTCCAGGGTGGCATCGGCGATGAGGCGCTCAGCAGCCGCCTCGGCCTTCGTGCGGATCTCCGTGGACGCCTCCCGGGCGGAGGTGAGCACGCGGGTGGTCTCCTCGCCGAGGACCTGGAGCAGCATCGCCTCGTCGGGCTCGTCGGCCAGGCCGAGGCGAGCCTCCGCCCGCTCGGCCCGCTCCCGCAGCTCAGCACCCTCTCGTTGGAGGCGCTCCAGCAGGGACGAGACCTCGTGCAGAAAGGCGCGGACCTCCTGTTGCTCGTAGCCGCGACGGGCGACCTCGAAGTTGCGGCGGGCTACGGAGGAGCTGTCGAGGGCATCGGCCATGGCGGACCGATGCTACGACCGCCTCCCGGGGCAGGCGCGGACGCCGCCGGCCCAAGGGGTGAGGAGCCCTCCGAGCAGAGCTCCGGCGAGGTTCCCGACCACGTCGGTGACGGGATCGACGGTGGCCTGCCCTCGCTCGGTGGTGACGCCGCTCAGGAGGATGCGTAGGCGGTTCCCAACGACCCCGCGTTGCCCCCGAGCGAGTCGAGCGCTTCGAGCGCCTCCTCCAGGGTATCCACCGCGATCACCTGCAAGCCGCCCCCCACCGCCTCCTGCACCTCGACCAGCTCGGCGGAGGGGACGAGGAACACCTCGTACCCGTTGTCGCGCACGGTGATGGCCTTCTGGGCACCGCCGCCCACTGGGCCCACCGTGCCGTCGAGGGCCATGGTCCCGGTGACGGCCACCCGGCGCCCGCCGGTGAGCTCACCGGGGGTGAGGACGTCGAGCACCGCCAGGGTGAAGGCCAATCCGGCCGACGGCCCGCCGACCGTGCCCGAGTCGATGGTCACCGCGATGGGGAAGTCGAAGCCGACGATCCGATCCTCGGGAGCGATGCCGATGATGGCCCGCTCGGGATCGTCCTCGGACGCCACCGTCGTGACCGAGACCTCTGTCTGCTCAGCGCTGCCGGCCGGCCGCTCCACGACGAGGGTGTGCTCGACGCCCGGCCCCCCGACCTGGAGGAGCTGACCGATCTCGTCCGGCACGTCGACGGCCTCGCCGTCCACTGCGACGATGACGTCGTCGATCTCCAGCGCACCTTCGGCCGGAGACCCTTCTGCGATCTGCCGCACCACGGTGCCGCTGGTGCGGATCTCCACCTCCTCACCGAGGTGGTCGAGCGCCACAGCCACCGCCGACAGCTTCGAGGTGTCCATGAGCTGCGCGTTGTAGCGACGGTTCTCGTCCTCGGACCGGCCGCCGCGCACCCGCTCCTCGGGGAGCACGTCGACGTCGTCGTCGAGCCAGCCGACCAGCGCCTCCAGCAGCGTGGTCGGCCCGACGCTGACCGTCGTGTAGGCGATCGATGCGGCCGGGGGATAGCTGGGCGCACCTTCCACCAGCACCTGCTCGGTGACCGGCCGCACGGATCCCGGGCGCAGCGCCACGTAGGGGACCGGCACCACCGCCGCCCCGATGATGGCCAGCACCAGCGCGCCCATCGCCACGGCGAGGTAGATCCAGCGCCGGCTGGCAGGGCGAGGGCGCCCGATGGACGGCGGCCCGACGGTGGCGGTCGGGGCCGGCGGTAGCATCGGCGACAGCGTGGCCATGACGGAGCGCCGACTCAAGTCGGGGCGGGGAAGGACGACACCGGTGGACAGGACCGAGGTGGTCGAGGTCGATGTCCGACCGTGGTGGCTGCGGCTGCGCTCCGCCGTCGCTCTGGGCCTGTTGGTGGTGGGGCTGGGCGTAGCCGCGGCGGCTGCGTTGGGCGTGATCGTCCTGGCGATGGGGGCGTTGTTCGACCAGGCGCTCGGCTGATGCGCTGGGCGCGGCCCGAAGGGTCAGGAGCCGAACAAGCCGCCACGACCGTTGGCCGCAGCCTCGGCGTCGCCGCCCAGCGGGAGCGGCAGGGTCACCCCGGTGCTCACCGTGGCCGGCTCGTCGACCGCAACCGGATCGGGCTCTGGATCGGCGTCGACGTCGGCCACCGGAGCCATCACCGGCACGGAGGGAGACGACCGCTGCGGGCCGTGGCGCTCGGGCAGGGCGAGCTCGACCTTGAAGTACGGCCGGAACGCGAAGCTGATCTCCTCCATCCGGTAGATCCGGATCTGGTCGCTCTGCTCGCTGTTGCGCAGCCGCTCCGCGAGCAGGGCCGCCTCGTCGATGGCATTGGCCTGCTCGTGGCCCGAGGTCCCATCGGACTTGCTGTAGATGACCATGAACGGCATGACGCGACTCCCTTGTCCCAGACCGAGATCGGGCGCACGCGACGGCGCCGCCGGGGTCTTCATCGGCGGTCGTCGAAGCACCCTTTAGTCGGGCGGGCTCGGTGACGCCTGGCGATCGGCGTCGTCGGGCGGCGCTGGCCGGGCACGAGGGAGACGAGCCGGCGGCGAGAGCGGCGCTGGCCGACCCGGACGCGACGGTGCGGGCGACCGCCCTCGGCGCCCTCGAGCGCCTCGGTCGGCTCCGCGCCGACGACGTGGAGGCTGCCCTCGCGGATGGGTCCGCAGCCGTCCGTCGACGGGCCTGCGAGGCGGCGGCCCATCGTCCAGGCGACGGGCCGCCGTCGCTGCTCCCAGCCCTGGCGGACGACGACGCCACCCTGGTGGAGGTGGCCGCTTGGGCCAGCGGTGAGCGGGAGCCTCCCGAGCCGGGCGTGGTGCCGGCGCTCGTCGCTCTGAGCCGCGATCACGATGACGCCCTCGTGCGGGAGGCGGCGGTGGCTGCCCTCGGCGCCATCGGGGACGGGGCGGGGCTCCCCGCCATCCTCGCCGCCCTCGGCGACAAGGCCACCGTGCGCCGCCGAGCCGTCATCGCGCTGGCGCCATTCGAGGGAGATGCCGTGGAGGCGGCCGTGGCTCTCGCCCGGGACGACCGCGACTGGCAGGTTCGTCAGGCGGCCGAGGATCTCAGCGACTGAGCGCTGACCCGCACCGGTTGCAACGTGCCGACCACCCGGCCGGGGTGACCTGCACCGTCAGCCGTCGACCGCAGCTCTCGCAGAAGCGGGGCGGGTCCAGCGGGGTCCCACAGCCGGCGCAGGCACCCTGGGGGCGACCGCAACCGCTGCAGTGGCCGCCGAGGACCGCCATCGTCGTCAGATCGCCTTGGAGAGCACGCCGATCGGCATGCGGAGGTCGGCCAGCATCTGCAGGTCCTCCTCCGGTGAGCGACCGAGGGTCGTCAGGTAGTTGCCGACGATCAGTGCGTTGATGCCGGAGGTGAGCCCGAGGGCCTGCAGCTCGCGGAGGGTCACCTCGCGCCCGCCGGCGTAGCGGAGGATCACCGAGGGGAGGGCGAGCCGGAACAGCGCGATCCATCGGATCGCCTCCAACGGCTCCACCAGCTTGCGGATCATGAGCGGGGTTCCGGGCCGCTGGTTGAGGAAGTTGAGCGGCACCTCCGCCGGCTCGACCTCCCGCAGCTGGTCGAGCAGCTCAAGGCGCTGGGCCACCGTCTCCCCCATCCCCAGCAGCGCGCCACAGCACAGCTCCATGCCGTGGGCTCGCACCAGGCGGCAGGTGTCGAACCGCTCCTCCCAGGCATGGGTGGTGACAACCTGCGGGAAGAAGGACCTCGCCGTCTCCAGGTTGTGGTTGTAGCGATGGGTGCCCACCTTGGCCAGGCGGAGGGCCTGGTCCTCGGTGAGGATGCCGGCGGACACCGCCACGTTGAGACCGGTCTCCTCCTGGACCGCCGGCACCAGCTCCTCGAGGCGCTGCATCGTCTTCTCGTCGGGCCCCCGCACGGCCAGCACGATGCAGAACTCCGACGCGCCGATGGCGGCCGTCTCGCGGGCGGCGGCGAGGAGCTCGACGCGGTCGAGGAAGGGAGTGGCCTGCACGACCGTGTCGAACTGGGCCGACTGGGAGCAGAAGTGGCAGTCCTCCGGGCAGCCGCCCGTCTTGGCCGACAAGATGCCCTCCACCTCCACCTCTGGCCCGCACCAGCTCAACCGAACCTCATGGGCCAGAGCGGCCAGCGCCGGCACGCTCGCATCCGGGAGCCCGGCCAGCGCCGCCAGCTCCGCAGAGGACAGCTGCCGTCGCTCATCCAGCAGAGCGGCACCAGCGGAGAGGAGAAGGGCGCGGGAGGAGTCCACGAGGGGAGAAGGTAGAGGGCGCCGGAGCTAGCGACCACTTCCCATGAACATGACCTTGAGGGAGTCGTAGGACTCGATGCACCGGCCAGCGCCGAGCACGACGCACTCGAGGGGGGCGTCGACGAGGTGCACCGGCACCTCGGTCTCGTTGGCCAGGCGCTGGTCGAGGCCGGCCAGCATGCCGCCGCCGCCCACCAGCTTCACGCCGTTCAGGATCAGGTCCTGGGCCAGCTCCGGCGGGCTCATGCCGAGGCAGGCCACGACGGAGTCGCAGATGACGGACACGGGCTCGTCGATGGCCGCTCGCACCTCGTCGGGCGACAGGATGATCGTCTTGGGCAGGCCGCTGGCCAGATCCCGGCCACGTACCTCGGCCTTCACCTCGTCCCGCACGGCGGCGGCCGAGCCGATGGCCACCTTGATCTCCTCCGCGGTCCGCTCGCCCACTGCGATGCCGTACTCACGCCGGATGAAGGCCGTGATGGCGGCGTCGATGTCGAAGCTGCCCACCCGCACTGCCTTCAGGGCGACGACACCGCCGAGGGAGATCAGGGCCGTCTCCGACGTGCCGCCGCCGACGTCCACCACCATGTTGGCAACCGGCTCGTGGATCGGGAGGGCCGCTCCGATGGCGGCGGCCATCGGCTGCTCGATGAGCTGGGCGTCGGCGGCACCGGCTCGGCGGGCGGCCTCCGTGACCGCCCGGCGCTCGACCTCGGTGATGGCCGACGGCACGCAGATCACGACGCGCGGCCGGTTGAAGCGGTTGACGCCGACGCGGTGCAGGAGCAGACGGATCATCCGCTGGGTGATCTCGAAGTCGGTGATGGCCCCTTGGCGGAGGGGGCGGACGGCGACGATGTAGCCGGGGGTGCGCCCGATCATCTGCCACGCCTCGTGGCCCATCGCCAGCACCTCTTGGGTGCGCTCGTTCAGAGCGATGACGGTGGGCTCGTTTAGCACGATGCCGCGCCCGCGCTCGTAGACGAGGGTGTTGGCGGTGCCGAGGTCGATGGCGAGGTCCCGGGCCAAGGGTCAGCGGCCCTCGTCGCCCGGCTTGAAGGGACCGGTTGTGCGGGTCGGCCGCTTGGCTCG